>NZ_BAABCV010000030.1:0-815 GCF_039539265.1 Mucilaginibacter panaciglaebae | reverse complement strand
TCCACTGGTGTGGTCGTGTAGTTCATGGTGCTGTCGCCCATCGTTTCCCCAAAGGGGTAATAGTTTTGCACCTGGCTCAGGTTCACCGTGCCGTTATGCTCCACCCGGAAGTTGACCCGGTTGTTAAACAGGTGATCCTGCAGGTTATATTCATACTTATATCCGCCTGTACCGGTATTCACTACCCGGCCCTCGTCCATCGCAATGCTTTCGATCTTGCCGTCTGCCGGTACCGAAGGATGGGCCGTCACAATAGCATCCTCCACATAATGCCGCTGGCTGATCAGGTTGCCGCCTACATACAGCTGCTGGTAAAGCTTGTTGCCTGCTGCATCATACGTAAACACCAGCTTGCTGCTGCCTTTTTTAACGGTGTCGGGCAGGTCCAGGTAGTTATAGGTCATGGTAATACCGCTATAGGTATCCGTGACCATATTGCCATTGCCGTCATAACTGAATGTACCGCTGACCGGGTGTGATGTGTTATCGTAAACCGAGGTCAGCCGGTTGCCGAGGGTACCATAGGTATAAAACAGCCCGTTGATCAGCGCACCGGTTTTGTCCGAACGGGCCAGGTAATAGATGTTGCCCATCTCATCATAAAGCGGCACCTGCTCGGTCAGGGCATCGCTGGTGCTTTTAGTAAAGGTGCTGCCGGTTTGGGTAAAGTAGCTGGTGGTGCTGAGCCGGTTTACATTGTCATAGCCTATCGTATAACCCTGCCCGCCGGTGACCACGCCCGGCTTGCCCGAGGCTTCGATCCGGTTGCGCCAGGTCATGCCCGATATATTGCCGTTGTACTGTGGCGTAGCGCC
>NZ_BAABCV010000029.1:0-1069 GCF_039539265.1 Mucilaginibacter panaciglaebae | reverse complement strand
ACAATCATATCCATCGGTCATTGACGGCGTGATGTGATGTTTGGCCAACAACTGCTGATATTGTGCTGAGCAGTATTGCAATCCTCTGTCCGAGTGATGTATCAATGGCGCAGCGATTTGTTCTTGTTTGACAGCCATTTGCATAGCCGCAGCCACGCCGTCAGTATGTAAGCTGGGATGCAAATGATACCCCACAATCTTTCGTGAATATGCATCAGTGATCAAACTGAGGTATGCTGTTTCGGCCTTGGTGTCGATATAAGTGATATCGCTTACCCATACTTCGTTAGGCCTTGTTACTGTTTTTCTGTGCTTAAGTAGGTTAGGGTATTTATGTAGCCAGTGTTTTGAATTCGTCGTTTTATGATAAGAATGCTTTGGTTTGATCAGCATATGCTCTGAACGTAGAAAATCAAACAAGGCATCCCGGCCAATCTTTATTCCTTTGCTTCTGATCTGCTTAATTAGCCGGTAATAAAGCTTACGCGTACCCAATCTCGGCAAATGGATACGTTCTTTAATGACAGCTGCCTTTACCTCACTTAATTCTTTTAAACGCTTTTCTATGCGCTGTTGGTTTTGATAATAGCCCTGACGGCTAATCCCAAACAATCTGCAAGCCTTTGACAGGCTTACTATTCCTTTGGCTTTGAGCCTTTGGATTGCTTGGGTAAAGGCTTTTTTGGCAAAGCAATACCATGCTCTTTTTGCAGAATATCAAACATGGTCTTATAGATCAGGTTCTTGTCCTGCTCATCTTTCAAAGCTGTTTCTAACTGCTTAATACGTTGTTCGGGAGTAAGTTTCCGCTCGTTTTCCAAGGTGTACTGTTTTGGTAAGGTCCAATCTAAGGTACCATGTTTCCTTAGCCAAACCAATACCGTACTTTTTCCTTGAATACCGTAATGCTTTTGAGCCCTTTTGTAAGTAAGCTCGCCTTTTTCTACCTGTTGCACAACCTGCAACTTAAAGGCAAGACTGTAATCGCGCTGACTGCGCCTGATAACTCGTTTTAAGTGTTTCTTCATAATAAGTCAACTTGGATGTCAACTTATTTCAGGACGGGACA
>NZ_BAABCV010000028.1:0-1238 GCF_039539265.1 Mucilaginibacter panaciglaebae | reverse complement strand
TGTCATCCTATGTTTGCATAGGAGTTGTTTGAATGATAAATAAGAATAATTTTATTGCAGAAGAAAAAGGTAAAGAGAAAAGATTAAGACGTGTCATTAGGCTCTGGAAAGCCTGTTCGCAATGCTAATCCCTTTACCCTTTACTTAGGAGCTTGAACAGTTCATTAGGCCTTGAGCCTGAATGTAGGATTGATAAGCCACAAAGTGATTCTTCTACTTTTTATTATCTCTTAAACAAAGTTATGCAAACTCAAACACATTACACAGGCATTGACATTTCAAAATCGTTCTTTGATGTAGCGCTCTTTCAGGCAGGCCGTTACACTTACAACAAGTTCAGCAATAACATTGATGGGTTTAAAGCTTTATTGAAAGAGTTACCTGTTGGTAGTTGGGTAGTGATGGAAGCATCCGGCCCCTATTATCTCAGGTTGGCATGTTTTCTTCGTGATGAAGGTGTACCGGTAAGTGTTATCAATCCATTAGTTATCCGTCGTTTTAGCCAGATGCGGATGTCTCGGGCGAAGACAGATAAAAAGGATGCAAAAATGATTGCGGAGTATGGTACGATGGAGCAGCCAGTTTTATGGCAAAAGCCAGAGCAGCACGTTATTACCTTACAGCAAACAGAGGCATTATTGACAAGATTACAAACAGAATATACTGCCCTAAGCAACCAATTGGAAAGTTTTGATAGCAGTGGAATGCTAACAAAGCAGCTAAGAAAAGAGATCAGTACAGAACTGACCCACAAGGAGCGGTTGATAAAAAAGCTGACCAACCAAATGGATCGAATAGCAACTGAACATTATTCAGAACTGCTCGCTAATCTGGAAAGTATACCAGGCATGGGCAGGAAAACGGCAATGATGCTAACGGTTCTTAGCGGAGGGTTTACCCGTTTTGACGATTATCGTAAACTTAGTTCCTATATCGGCATCTGTCCAAGGATATTTGAATCAGGCACAAGTGTAAAAGGGAAAGCCAGGATCTGCAAAATGGGTATGTCACGTATCGGGGCAACTTTGTATGTGTGTTCATGGAGTGCAAGCAGGTGTAACAAAGCCTGCAGGGACCTTTATGGCCGGCTGCTAGCCAGGGGAAAGGCTAAAAAACTGGCTTTAATCGCAGTAGCAAACAAGTTAATTAAACAGGCTTTTGCTATCGCTACACAAAAAACAAAATACAACGAAAATTATTCAAATTATATTTGCTTTTAAACACAGTTCATTGCGAGC
>NZ_BAABCV010000027.1:0-1318 GCF_039539265.1 Mucilaginibacter panaciglaebae | reverse complement strand
CTGACTTGTCCTGAAATAGGTTTACAATTAAAAGTGTAAACGATGAACAAAAGTAAAGAAGAAAAGATCTTGCATGATCATTTAACGTTGGGTCTAACATTTCGTAGCTTAGCGTTAAAGTACGGTTTATCCTACGGCCGTACGTATCGTATAGTGAAAAGCAATAAATCAACCTACAAAGCGCCGCCTATTCAGGAAGAGTTGCCTGACGATGTGGCGATGCTCAAAGCGCTGTTACGTAAAGAGCGTTTAAAGAACGAGTTACTGAATAATATTATTGATATAGCAGATAGGGAGCTGGGTGCCAACATCAGAAAAAAGTCTGGCACCAGGCGGTCGGAATAAGCATGCAAGAACGCTCGCGTGGGTTACGCGAGCTATGCGGACTGCTTGGTTATAGCTCACAGGCATATTATCAAAATAATCGTCAGACAGAAAAGCGGACGTTCAAACAAGAAGAAATGATTCAGCAGGTACTGGAGCACAGGCGCCTGCAACCACGACTGGGGACAAGGAAGCTGCTGGAATTGATGCAGCCAGAGATGGGCCGTGACGCTTTCTTTGAACTGCTCAGGCATAACGGCCTGTTAGTACGCAGAAAACGGTACCGCGCACGTACCACTTTTTCATCTCACCGGTTTAGAAAGTACCCGGATCTGGTCAAGTATCTGGTAGTAGACCGGCCCAATCAGCTTTGGGTAAGCGACATTACTTATATCCGAATTAAACAGGACTTTGCTTATCTGAGCCTGGTAACGGATGCCTATAGCCGAAAGATCATTGGCTTTTTTATGAGCCATGATCTTTCTACGGACAATTGTTTAGGCGCCCTGCGGATGGCATTGGCCAGCCGGCTGACTACAGATCAGCCGCTGATCCATCATTCAGACCGGGGCACACAATATTGCAGTAAGGCGTATACCGGGTTATTAAAGAGAAAGGGCATTGCTATCAGTATGACCCAGAGCGGAAACCCAAGGGATAATGCCATAGCTGAAAGAGTAAACGGCATACTTAAAATGGAATTGCTAAAGGAAAGTTATGATCATATCAGTACTGCCTATCAGGAGGTTAAAAAAGCCGTAGGTATTTACAATCAGCTAAGGCCACATAGCAGTTTGGATATGCTTACGCCAGAAAGCGCACACCAAAAAACAGGTGTACTCAATCGAAGATGGCGCAATTATTATCCCACTAGCGAAATGAAGGTAGCTATCGACAGATAAATAGTGTAAACTTATTTCAGTACTAAATTAAAAGTGTAAATTCAATTAAGTATTAACAACCAAATCTGTAAACTTTTTTCAGGACGGGTCAG
>NZ_BAABCV010000026.1:0-1427 GCF_039539265.1 Mucilaginibacter panaciglaebae | reverse complement strand
TGGTGTGACCCCAAAAAGTTGGACAGATTACAAAATTAAGTTTTTTGTACGAGAGCTCGGTATTCCACCGGGCTCTTTCCATTTAACCTGTTTTTTATTCTCTTATTGTTGTAGTAATGAATGTATTCTTTTAACAAAGTGATAAATTCATCCGCAGTTTCAAAGCTCTGGCTGTACAGCAATTCTGTCTTCACAATTCCAAAAAAGCTTTCCGCCAAGGCATTATCTAAGCAGTTTCCTTTTCTGGACATACTTTGAATAATTCCATTTTTTTTCAAGGCCTTTCGATATCCGTAATGTTGATATTGCCACCCTTGGTCAGAGTGAAATATAAGTCCCTTTGTATCTTTCACTTTATCAAAAGCCTCATATAACATTTCGTCTATCATCTGCATATTTGGACTTTTGGAAATACTATAAGAAATCACTTCCCCATTGAACATATCAATTATAGGAGACAAGTAGATCTTCTCCCCTTTAATGTTCATCTGAGTGACATCCGTAGCCCATTTCTGATTTGGCAAACTTGCCTCAAAATTCCTTTCAAGTACATTAGGAGCAATTTTACCAACCTCACCTTTGTATGAGCGATAGCTTACTTTCCTGATATTACATTTTAAGCCTAATGATCCCATTAATTTTTGGACAGTCTTGTGATTTATGCTATAACCTCGGTTCTTCATTTCGGCGGTGACCCGTCTATAGCCATATCTGCCTTTATGCAAGTTGTATATGTTTGCGATCTCCTGTTTTTCATGCCTGTATTTATCATCAGAGTTTAAGCGCTTGCGATGATAATAAAATACAGAACGAGCCATCTTGTTGCAATCCAATAGAATTGCGACATCATGTTCTGGCCTTAGTTCTTCAATGGCTTTTGCCCACTCATGCGTTCGCGGGCTTCTCTTTCCTTGACTAAGGCCTCGACTTTTTTTAATAGTGCGTTCTCGGCCCGTAAGCGGGCATTCTCCGCCTGGAGCTTTTCTACTTCTGTTTCGGGTTCATGCTTCTTTGATCGTCCCATGACTTTAGATGGCCGTCCACGGTTCTTTTGTTGGTATAATGCAGCATATCCCTCAGCTCGTACGGATCTTACCCAGCTCTCTAAGGCAGTCTTGCTTACTTTATATTCCAGAACAACCTGTGTTAAAGATAATCCTTTTTCCACAACCAGCCTTACAACCTCTTCTTTGAAATCGGGTTTAGGCCTAATATTAGGTTGCTTGAGCAGCCCACTTTCACCATAAAGATCATATTTCCGAACCCATTCCAATATCATGCCTTCTCGGATACGGCGTTCGCGGGATATCCGCAGAATCGGCTTTCCCTTTCTTACTTGAAAAACTACATCAAGTTTCTCTTCAAATGTGTGTTTTGACATAAAAGTAACCCCAAAAGTTTTTGTCTAACTTTTGGGGTTCACTTCA
>NZ_BAABCV010000025.1:0-1507 GCF_039539265.1 Mucilaginibacter panaciglaebae | reverse complement strand
TGGCGCAGGAGCAGCGGCGACAGCAACAGCAGGGACCTACACCGGCAGCATCACGCCAAGCGCGGCCACGGGCGGAACATTTAATGCGAGTAACTATACCATTAGCTACGCAACCGGAGACCTGATCATAGACAAGGCAGCCATTACCATTATGGCCAATACTGTCCACAAAACTTATGGACAAACTTTAACAACAACCACGGGTTCAACAGCCTACACGATCACCTCAGGTACCTTACAAAACGCGGAGACCATAGGCAGTGTAACGATTACTTATGGCACAGGAGCAGCGGCCACAGCAACAGCAGGGACCTACACCGGCAGCATCACGCCAAGCGCGGCCACGGGTGGAACGTTTAGTGCGAGTAACTATACCATTAGCTACGCAACCGGAGACCTGATCATAGACAAGGCAGCCATTACCATTATGGCCAATACTGTCCACAAAACTTATGGACAAACTTTAACAACAACCACGGGTTCAACAGCCTACACGATCACCTCAGGTACCTTACAAAACGCGGAGACCATAGGCAGTGTAACGATTACTTATGGCACAGGAGCAGCGGCCACAGCAACAGCAGGGACCTACACCGGCAGCATCACGCCAAGCGCGGCCACGGGTGGAACGTTTAATGCCAGTAATTATACCATTAGCTATGCAACCGGAGACCTGATCATAGACAAGGCAGCCATCACTATTACAGCTAATACTGTTCATAAAACCTACGGACAAACACTGACAACAACAGCCGGTTCGACAGCTTACACCATCACCTCAGGTACTTTACAAAACGCGGAAACCATAGGCAGCATCACGATCGCATATGGCGCAGGAGCAGCGGCGACAGCAACGGCAGGGACCTACACCGGCAGCATCACCCCAAGCGCGGCCACGGGTGGTACGTTTAATGCCAGCAACTATACCATTAGCTACGCAACCGGAGACCTGATCGTAGACAAGGCAGCCATCACTATTACAGCCAATACTATCCACAAAACCTACGGACAAACTTTAACAACAACCACCGGTTCAACAGCCTACACCATCACATCAGGTACCTTGCAAAACTCGGAAACCATAGGCAGCATCACGATTGCTTATGGCGCAGGAGCAGCTGCCACAGCAACAGCAGGGACCTACACCGGCAGCATCACGCCAAGCGCGGCCACGGGCGGAACGTTTAATGCAAGTAATTATACCATTAGCTATGCAACCGGAGACCTGATCGTAGACAAGGCAGCCATTACCATTACGGCCAATACTGTCCATAAAACTTATGGACAAACGCTGACAACAACAACCGGTTCAACAGCCTACACCATCACATCAGGTACCTTGCAAAATTCAGAGACCATAGGCAGCATCACGATCGCTTATGGCGCAGGAGCAGCGGCGACAGCGACGGCAGGGACCTACACCGGCAGCATCACCCCAAGCGCAGCCACGGGCGGAACGTTTAATGCCAGTAATTATACGATTAGCTACGCAACCGGAGACCTGATC
>NZ_BAABCV010000024.1:0-1575 GCF_039539265.1 Mucilaginibacter panaciglaebae | reverse complement strand
CCATCAGGCGGTTCAGGTGATCGTAAACATAACGGTCCTTCACGTCAACCACTGTATCCTGCAAAGGCCTGATGATGCGCTCGCTGCCGGTAAGCTGACCGGTAAAGTTGTACCGGTTATTTACCACATCCACCCGCCCCAGATGGTTATCGCCAATCTGCTGGATCAGCCGGTTCTGCTTGTCATAATAATTCACCGTGGCCAGCCACAGGCTGTCGCTGCCCAGCACGTAGACCGTGCTGCCCGTCAGCATACCCATTGTCCGCCCGGTAGGGCTGGTGCCGTAGGTATTGGTTTGAAAAGGCTTGCTCGTCGCTTCCGGGAAACTATAATCATCATAATAAAACTGCGTATACGGCGTGGTTGATGCAGTAGGAAACGCATTGTTGGTATAGACGGTGTAGGTTACAGGAATATGGGCGTTGCCTGCGGCCGCGCTTTCCACTCATACGCCTGCAGGCCTTAGGCGCGGGCCGGTATCCGTTTCAATCGCTAACGCGGCTGGGCGCGCTGATCCATGTGTAGATATGTATCAGGTGAATCACTTAAAAAAATTCAACTATTGATAATCAATAATTTGGGTAAGTAATTTTGGTAACGCGGATCAGTTTGGATCATTTTTTATGACTTATATGTCTTTTTTGGATCAGCTGCGTTCGGCATTGTTAAGCTGAGCTTAATATTTTTAGGTCGAAGTTTTATAAACTTTGACCAGTGAGAGGGGGGCTTCTAACTCCAGGTTTTTTTAAAGTCCATTTTAAGTTGTTCTATGTTTGTATCAAGTTTCTTCTTTTTCACTACTTCTGCAAGTAAATCCAACTTTTGCAAAATGGATTGCTCTAAAAAGCTGTAACGCATTTCTTCTGATTTGCAAAAAAAATTTTCATCGTTTATGATTATTGGAATGCCGATTGATTTCTCTCTTTTTCTATAATCTTCTATTACTTTTAAATTTTGTTCTTGAATAGGAATCGGGTTTACATAAAACTGGAACAAAGCTAACCTCAAATCTTTGCCGTATTTTACATGCTTCAGTTTTTTTAATGTATCAGATATTCCTTTATCTCCCCAAATATAAGTTCTAAATAGATCTCCTTGCTCGGATGCTAAAGCTCTTATTTCTTGACTTGCGTTTGGGTCTGCTTCTGTAATCGAAACAAAACAACCAAATATGTTTTCAGTATCGCTCATAATTATAATTAATGCATCGTTTTATTCCACGGTCCTTTTAATATTTTATTTTGTAAGAATTCCCAATCCCAAGCAGATCTTCTGTTAGGAAACGGAATACTCTTCATATATTTATCTAACATAAAGGATTTCGTATACCTGCTTTCTGGTATTATCTTAGAGGTAATGCCATTTTTTAAAAAAGTACCATCGGAAGAATATAGTTTGTATCCCCAGGTCGGTCGTAAGCTTTTTAGAGAGTTTCCGTGTACTGCGGCTTTTTCACTCAGATCAACGGCCCCATGCTCAGCAAAACTTTCAGCAGCCTCTTTAATTGCGTACCCGGTTTTGCCAATAGGTACGAAGCTTGCCGCTGTAAAGGCAAAGGCACTCTGCATATCTCTT
>NZ_BAABCV010000023.1:0-1674 GCF_039539265.1 Mucilaginibacter panaciglaebae | reverse complement strand
ATTCATAAAATTTTTTGTTATATGTTTGAAAATGAATAACGATTTTTCGACAAAAAACACAGCATTTTGTCGAAAAGTAATTTATTTTACTAATATAACACCTAGATTATTCACAGCCCGACCATAAGCCACTAAGAAACTGCGTTAAATCAATTAAAAATACACAATCGATCTTTCACTAATTAAGTGAAAAGGAGCCCGATCTTTGATATTGTATAAGTGATCAAACAAATACAATTCAAGGAGGGCTCCATAATGAAAAGTGTAATCGAAAAGTCACTTCATTTCAACAAAATGATCAAAGTTAATTTTGACGGCGGGAATTTAACCTCAGACTCAGGGCTATTATTGTACAAAGAGTTTGATGAAAAGATCGGACTCGACCAGTCCATTCGAGAGATGCTTCAAGTCAAAGACTCTGTAGACCACCGGGAACATCCCAATCCTGATGTCGTCATTCAAAAAATTTATCAACATCTTGCAGGTTATCACACAGACGACCATGCGGATGAATTAAAGCATGAGCCGATGTTTACCACGATTCTGGATAAGAAGCAATTAGCTTCTCAACCCACTTTGTCACGCTTAAACCAGAAATTCGACAAGGAAACGATGAAGCAGATCCAACAGGTCAATCAAAAATTGAACCGACGCGTTCAGAAGCTTAAGCCAAGCGAACATTTTGTTTTTGATTTAGATTCAGCCAATTTCACGACTTGTGGCAAACAATACGGCACAGATTACAATGCCCATTACCAAACCACCGGCTATCATCCGCTCGTGTTGTTTGATGGCTTAACGGGTGATTGTATCAAAGCCGTTCTTCGTGCAGGCAACGTTTATACGTCTCGTAACGTTGTCAGCTTTATTGGTCCTGTGATCAAGGAATATGAGAAAATGAATCCAAGTGCGACCATCGCTGTCAGAGGTGATAGTGGATTCGCCGTCCCTGCCCTGTATGAATTATGCGAAGAACATGAGCTCAAGTACGCCATTCGCCTGAAATCCAACAAACGCTTAACGTCACTAGCTCAAGCGATTGAAAATCAAATCAGCGAGCGACTCAATCTCAATAATGGTGCGCCTTATGTATTTTACAAAGAAATCAGCTACAAAGCAGCAAGCTGGAACAAGTCAAGACGCGTGATTGTCAAATTAGAAAGACCAGAAGGTGAACTTTTATTTCGTTATTCCTTCATCGTCACGAACTTAAGCTATCGCCCTAAAAACATCGTCAAATTTTATCAAAACCGTGGGACGATGGAAAATTTCATTAAAGAAGGGAAAAACGGCTTTGCGCTCGACCAGTTAAGCAGTCCTGACTTTTACACAAATGCGACAAAGCTACAAATTGCCTTACTCGCCTACAATTTTGCGAATTGGTTTCGCCGACTTTGCTTACCTAAAAGCATGAATAAAAGCACCATAGCAACTGTTAGAATTAAGCTGATTAAAATAGCAGGTAAAGTAATCAACACAGCCCGTTATACGACCTTCAAACTATGTAGCAGTTGTCTTTATAAAAAACACTTTTGGTTCGCCTTGAAAAAAATTCAAGGCATACCGCTTATTGAGTGACCCAATCAATAGCCATTCATAATTTTAAAAAACTGAAATCATCTCGAGGGATAAGTCTGCCCATTTTTAAGTTTGATGGGAAAAAGCGGATAGAGA
>NZ_BAABCV010000022.1:0-1755 GCF_039539265.1 Mucilaginibacter panaciglaebae | reverse complement strand
AGGAAATACAGCCCGAGCTGAGTTTAAATACCTATGACTTCGGAGCCAGGAATTATAACCCGGTTTTAGCGAGATGGCTGACTATGGACCCGCTATCCGTCACTTACGAAGATGAAACGCCTTATGGGTATGTGGGGAATAACCCGCTCAATATGATTGACCCGGATGGGATGCAGTATGATAATGGCGGGTTACCGATTCCCTGGGCACCAACCTCCGGCCCTACAGTTAGCGCTCCTACAGGTAGTGGTAGCAATTCATGGGCCGGAGCATTTGGTTGGGGTGCCGCGGGCGCAAATGCGGCATGGCAAGGCGTAAATGCGTTTAATGCATTTAAAACATCCCACACAACTTTTGAAAATTTTGGTACGGTTGGTAGGTTGCAGGGGAATGTGGTAAAAACAGCAACCATATCGCAATGGCAGCCTAATGGTTATGATAAATGGAAAAGTACTCCGTATATTGGTAAACTTACTTATGGCATAGTTGATGACGCTTGGGTAACGGTAAGGTCGATATTCTGGCCGGGTGGCGAGGTGAGGCATTTAACCGGCGAGTCTGCGACACCAAGAGATATGCAGAGTGCCTTTGCCTTTACAGCGGCAAGCTTCGTACCTATTGGCAAAACCGGGTACGCAATTAAAGAGGCTGCTGAAAGTTTTGCTGAGCATGGGGCCGTTGATCTGAGTGAAAAAATTGGATGGAAAGTTGGCGACCCAATCACAAATTTAACTCCGCAAGGTAAAGCTCCTGTGTGGAGTACGGTAAGACAACGTTTCTGGAAAAATGAGGCACTCACAAAAGGTACCGAATATTCCGAATCTAATCTCATAAGGATGAGAAAGGGATTGGCACCTCAGTTTAGAAATGCAACAACAGGGGCAATGGAAAGCATGGAACTACATCATACCATTCCACAACGAAGTGGTGGTCTTTTTGACTTTATTAAAGTAACACCAGAACAACATCGTATAATTGATCCATTTAGAAGATAAATATGAATAAGATAGTTTTTGAAGAATTTTTCAATAAATCTCAAGGAAAACCTTTTATTTATAAAGGCAAAGAAATAAAAATGTCGGATAGAGTTTTATTACCTAAAAATAAGGCGTTATTACGATTAGTGTTTGTTTCTACAGACAGCCAATGGAGACAGGGTATTATTTTTCAAACCAAAGGCGAATTTGAAGTTAACGGACAGAAACTTCCAAACAAGGTTGTACTTTGGGAAAATACAGCACCTCGTGAAGTAGAAATATCTTTAACATCCAAAGATAAAATACTTTTTATTTACAATGTTTGGGATACCGGAGATGGTACGATGCACTATGGCCACAACGGTGGAGCCCTATTTATCGAACAAAATGATAAGGTTACAACCTACAATTGTAACGACGGATATGCGGATGACGATTTCAATGATCTTATTTTTAGGATTGAATTTGTTTAGGCAATGAAACATGTATCAAAATTGTTGCATACACGCATGAAACAAAACAAGTGCGCAGGCCGCGTTAGCGATAGAAACGGATACCGGCCACTTCGAGAGCTTCAGTGCAGGCCGTGCTAAGGCCCGCGCAGTATGAGTGGATAGCGCGGCCGCAGGTAACGCCCACATTCCTGTAACCTACACCGTCTACAACCACAGCGACCAGCCCGTGCTGTCGCAGGACTCGAACATGCGGGCCAGACACCAGTGGGTGTATATGAAATATGATGCCGAGGGACGGATGGTGCAAACCGGCATTTATGCCA
>NZ_BAABCV010000021.1:0-3433 GCF_039539265.1 Mucilaginibacter panaciglaebae | reverse complement strand
TACCTGTTGCACAACCTGCAACTTAAAGGCAAGACTGTAATCGCGCTGACTGCGCCTGATAACTCGTTTTAAGTGTTTCTTCATAATAAGTCAACTTGGATGTCAACTTATTTCAGGACGGGACACTTAATATAAAAGCGGCGCCTGATTCAGGCAGCCGCTTTTATGTTATATCCTCTTTTGTCATTTTAAGCATAGCGAAGGACTATGCTCTTGAACGAAGTGAAAAATCTGTGCGGCTTTATAAACGTCGGCCGATGCTTCGCTACGCTACCCATGAAAATAAAAAATGTCGTATCGGGCGACGGCGAGGTACCTATACATAAATATTCACGCCATACTTAGCATGTGTATGGATCTCTCTCTATGGCCGAGATGATATCGAAATAAAGTCAATCACGCTAAACACCCAACGCAGCCAATATCTCTTTGATAGAAAACCTTGCCCCGCAAACAAATTCGTCCGAGGCACCATAATATATAGTTATAGTGTCGCCGTCAACCACATGGCCGTTAGTAAATACTACATTACCAAAGAATCCGCTTAACTCATAAGGCTCGGTAGGCTTCATAATAGGTTCATCGGCGCGTGCCAATACTTTCGAAGGATTATTAAGATCAAGCAGAACGGCGCCTAAACAATATTGGTGTTCTTTGTTAGCGCCGTGATAAATTTCAAGCCAGCCTTTTTCGGTTTTTATAGGTGCGGCGCCTGCGCCCACGCGGTGGCTGTCCCAGTTATCCTTGCGGGTTTTAACAAGACATTTATGATTACCCCAATGCAAGCCGTCGGGCGACTCGGCCAGCCAGATATAATTGCCTCCAATATCCACGCTGCTGGGTCGGTGCAGGCAGTAATATAAACCATTTATTTTTTCCTCAAAAATGGCGCAGTCCTTATTATGAGGTGGGATGATCATCCCGTGGTTTTCAAAAGTCTTCCAATCGGTAGTGGTACGCATGCCCACCCCAACGCCATTGCCCGATACGGCCGTAAATGTCAAATAATATTTGTTTTCTAAAAATGTCACCCGGCAATCTTCAATTCCAAAGGCTTGTAATGCGCCTTGTCCAAACAGCGGCTTATAGCCTTCAGGTTCATAAAAATGTACCCCGTCATCGCTGCAAAGCAAACGCAGGTGTGATAGTGTGGTTAGGTAATCTAAACCCATGTACCTGATAACCCGCGGATCGGTAGTAATCAACTCGGGGTGTTCTGAAGGTAGCTCAACAATCTCCGTTTTGCCCACTTCATTCAGCACCGGGAAGAATATCGACCCTTCTTTCTGTATCGCATTCTCTGCCACACGGACGATAAGCCAGGTTTTGCCCTCAAAAGTGAATACGCCGGGGTTAAGCAAACAAATAATCTGTAAGCCATCCTCGCTTGCTTTAAGGTCGATAGGCGATAGTAAGGGGTTTTCCGGAAAACGTTGGGCAATATCTTTCATACTATATATTATATACTGTGTTCAATTTTAACAGTATTATATAGTATATGGTTTGAAAAACCTCTCCTAAATCTTCTCCAAAGGAGAGTGCTTTGTATAAAACTTTGAAATAGCGGGTTAACGCTCCCCCTCCTTTGAAGAGGGGCGGGGAGAGCTCAATATCCTCAGTTCCTTCGGGTAATAATTATTAACCCTGTTTGGCAGCAGCTTAGCCCAGCCTAACGTGTGGCCCTCAAAGTTCATCAAACTCCAGCCTTTCTTAGCCTCATCAATATTCAGGTTCTCCCGGCGCAGATATAATATCGCCTGGTCATAGTCTAATTCGGTTTGCACTGCTGCGTCTTTGTTTACAATGATGCTCAGCGCCAGTTCATGGTCCGGTATCAGATCGCGGCCTGCCAGTTTGCCAATACATACGCCCGATTTTTTAATATATAAATGATGCTGTAACAGGTTCAGGCTTTCTTTATGCTGCTGATTAATGGCCATCCAATCCTCATTCACCTTAAAAAAGTAATAAGCCGATGGATCATTGATATAAGGTTTGATCAGATCCAGTTCATTGTGGGGCACTTTTTGGTTTTTGTTATTTTTGAACGATGTCAGGTTACCGCTGCTTTCCCGCTTTCGCAGTACCGAAGCAAACAGCCCTTCACCCTTAACCAGCCCTGGATAAAAACGATATCCCCAGGCTTCCTTTTTTGTCGATTGCGATTCAACAATTCCCCACTCCTTATTAACAGGTATACGTATGCTTTCCAACGCAAAAGTGCTGCATAGCCAATCCAGAATATCCTCATTTTCCTGGTGCGAGTAAGAGCAGGTACTATATATAAGGTAGCCATCTTCTTTTAGAGCGGGGTAGATGTCCGCCAGGATGCGCTCCTGCCGTTGATGGCAAAGGTTAACATTAGCCGGGCTCCATTCATCCATAGCATCCGGATCTTTACGGAACATCCCAGAACCCGAACAAGGCGCGTCAACCAATACGATATCAAAAAAGCCGGTAAGCCTGCCAAAATCTTTCGGGTCATTATTAGTGACGATGGTATTGGCCGTACCCCAGCGGGCCAGATTATCGGTAAGGATAGGTACCCGTGTTTTAATAATTTCATTGGCCACCAGCAGGTCGTCAGGCGTCATGGCCGAGTTTAACAGCGTGCTTTTGCCACCAGGTGCGGCGCAAAGGTCGATGATGTTTACCGGTGCTTCAGGCTTTATATGTTTTAATATATGCCCGATAAACATTGACGAAGCTTCCTGCACATAGTATGCCCCGGCATGAAATAGTGGGTCAAAAGTGAACGATGGGCGGGTGTATAGATACAAGCCATCGGCACACCAGGGCACCTGTTCACCTGTTTTTGTCGATGTTTTTTTAAAAGGATTGATACGAATTGAGGTCGGCGAGTCGTTTTTTTGATGGGTATCGACAAAATTTTGATGGTCAAATCCCGGCTCGTTTAATAAAGATTCGAGAAAATTTATAGGAAATTGGTGGTTTTGCATTTGATTTCAAATATACAAAATCAGAAATTGATGCAGATGGCTTTCGAAATTGCATTGGATATGTCTTAGTTTTCAGCGTGTTATAATATTGTTTTAAAAAAGTGAAAATTTCTTTTGCCAGATGCCAAAATCTTTCTACATTTGCAACCCGCTCAGGAAGAAAGAGCGGTTGTTTTTTGAAAAGTGGGAACTAAAAAATAAATATCAAAAAAGTGAAAATAACACTTGACAGATATTAAAAAAGTTCGCATCTTTGCAGCCGCTTCGATAAGGAAGCAAAACATTGAAAAAAGTAGAATCCTGCGGGATTTTAGAAATAAAAAGATCCACTGCGACAGTGGTATCGAAAAGTTCTTTTAGGAAATAGAAAATCATGTAGCGAGCGGGCTTCAACGCCTCGAGAGAGGAGAAGAAGTTTGTTTGAAAGAAGAGAGGATCGAGGTTAAGTTATTGTATAAAGATATATACAAATG
>NZ_BAABCV010000020.1:0-4783 GCF_039539265.1 Mucilaginibacter panaciglaebae | reverse complement strand
GGTTTACATTGTCATAGCCTATCGTATAACCCTGCCCGCCGGTGACCACGCCCGGCTTGCCCGAGGCTTCGATCCGGTTGCGCCAGGTCATGCCCGATATATTGCCGTTGTACTGTGGCGTAGCGCCGGATAAGGGGGATGTTTCATAGTAAGTGATCGACTCGCCAAACAGCGCATTCGGGTCGGTCTGCGTAATGCCATCGTTGGTTAGCGTACCGTTATTGATCTGCGTCACCCAGCCTTTGATGTTATGGGTGTTGCCTGCGGCCGCGCTTTACGTTCATACGCCGGCTAGGCCTTAGGCGCGGTGGGCAGGTATCCACTTCAATCGCTAACGCGGCTTGCGCGCTGATCCACGCGTGAATGTGTATCACTTTGGATCAGTTGGATCACTTCGGAATTCTATGTTACTTAAAATCAGTTGCTTACGAAAACCAACAATTCGTTTGGATCACTTTGGATCACTTTTCCTGACTTCTAAGTTAGTTTTGGATCAGCTAAAATTAAAGCAGAGGCCTGTCAGCAAGTTGAAAACTTGCGGCATTTTCGGTCGAAGTTTGTAACTTGACCAGGGAGGGCCGTTATTGATTGGGGTCACCAGCTCTGAATGTTATGCCTGAGCTCCTGCGACTGGGCAAAGATCTTATTGATAGCCCCACATACGTATTGGTGCCGTTGGGCGTTTGACAGTAAGGAAGTGTTTCAACTATATCAAATGATGTTGTAAGAAATAGTTTTCTAAATCTGCTTTGAAACTTAGATAGTCAAAATCCTTAATTTTGGATTTCATCTTTTCAAAAACAATTAAAGATTCTAGGATAGACTTAGCTAACATCTTCTTCGCCTCTTGTTCATTCGCGTTTTTGAAACTCTCATAGTCTATTTTGATGCTATATTCAAAATTATCTTCCAAAGTAAAAGGTATACCATCTGTATTGATCACCTTTATCCCTTTTGTGTACTTGGGTTTTGTTTCTTTTTTATAAAATTGATCAAACTGTGGTGAAACGCAAGTTATTCCAATAGTGTAGGATTTGATAGCGAGACCATAACTTCTATTTTTAAAATAACCTTCTAAATCATTTGATAATGAATGTATAGGCTGAGTTCTATTTCTTATTTCAACTGACACGTTTACTGCTAATCCAAAATTCATAGTTTTTTTATCTAAAGATATGATTTCCTGGAGGCAATGTCCCATGTTCCATAAAATAACCATATATCATTATTTTTTCTTGTATTTTAATCTCTATCTGATTGCCGGGAAATAAATTTATTCGCTCTAGCCTAGATCCTCTTAAAGAACTATTTGAATATCTACTGCCTGACGTCGTTTGTCCGAATTTCCAAACATCTCCAATATTTAAGAATTTGGTTCCTCCTCGCACATTTGGATAAAGTCCAGGAACTGTTGCAACCAAAGCGTAAGTGAAACCCTGCGGCCCTTGAGCCTTTCTAGCGATCCGATCAATTTCTGCAGTCATTTTGTTGTATAAAGCAACACCAGAGTTTGCAAGATACACCCGATTTTGATAAAGCGAGTGGGCACTAATACCCGCCATTACAAGAGCGCCTACTGCTTTTGTAACAGGCTCAGGATCAGCAAATTCGGCACTCCACCCGGTTGATAATAGCGCTCCACCTGCAAAAACTGCTTGATTTCTCTTATTTGAAATAGCTGAATTACTTAGATTGCTGGGGGTTGCTGTTTTTATCACATTCCCCTGCAATTTATTAAGTGTACCAAAATTCTCAATCTTTGTAGACGACATCTTAAATGCATTAAAAGCACTGATGCCTTGCCCTAAAGCGTTTGCGCCGGCGCCAACCCAGCCCCAGGATCCCCACGAACCGCCACTACTGGTTGCTGCACTACCAGCTGCTGCACTACCACCACTCCCACTATGAATAATAATATCAGCCGAAGCCATTTGCCCTGGGCTGATGCCCCCGCCGCTTGGCTGCATCCCATCCGGATCAATTAAATTCAATGGATTATTTCCCACATAATTATAGGGTGATTGGTCCTCATACCCCACCGCCAGCGGATCCATAGTCAGCCACCTTGCTAAAACCGGGTTATAATTCCTGGCTCCGAAGTCATAGGTATTCAGATTAAGTTCGGGCTGTATTTCCTTGCCGCTGTATTGGTACAGGTCCACTGGTGTGGTCGTGTAGTTCATGGTGCTGTCGCCCATCGTTTCCCCAAAGGGGTAATAGTTTTGCACCTGGCTCAGGTTTACCGTGCCGTCATGCTCCACCCGGAAGTTAACCCGGTTGTTAAACAGGTGATCCTGCAGGTTATATTCATACTTATATCCGCCTGTACCGGTATTCACTACCCGGCCCTCGTCCATCGCAATGCTTTCGATCTTGCCGTCGGCCGGTACCGAGGGATGGGCCGTCACAATAACATCCTCCACATAATGCCGCTGGCTGATCAGGTTGCCGCCTACATACAGCAAGATATATGGCTAATAGTCTAACACTAGATTGTATAAAAAGTAGCTCAACAGATTTATAATTTTGAGACTTGTTAAGGTACCATACGGCCAGCAAGTTGAAAACTTGCGGTATTTTAGGTCGACGCTACAAGCTTCGGTCAGGAAAGTGGAAAAGTGATTTTGGGTATTTTCTTGGTACGCGATATAGCAAATTGAACGTTAACTAAATAAACGTTATTTATAAAGTTCCTCTTTAATTGCTGGCAATAAGACAACTTGATTTTCGGATGATAATTGCTTTAATCCAGATTTTGTCAATGCTTTAGTTGTAAATGGCATAATAAAATTATCAAAAAGGGAGTTTAATTTTTTATTCCTTTCAAGATCATTCATGTGGTTTGAAAGATCGAAAACGTCATTAAAATCAGGGGGAGTACGTCTAAATACATCACCACCTTGAATCTTTAATAATTCTTTACTCGGAATGTATATATTTCCAAATGCTCCTTGGATGTATATTTTTATATTTAGATAATAAATATTACTGAAATTAGATTTTTGCAAATCTAGCATTAAAATACACTCATCACTTTCCGTAAACCACCCGCCAAAATTTTTTTTTAAATGGTTTGACTTAGCAATATCGCTAAATATGTTTTTAAATTCTTTTATTTCCATATATTAAATATATCCACCGTGCCGACCTCGGGTTATAATTCCTGGCGCCAAAACCTAAGTATTCAGGTCCAGTTCAGGTTGTAATTCTTGTCACTGTATCTGATGACATGGCTGAAACTATTCTTTACTTTGAACACCTATAGACCGTATCAATGATCCCATCAGCTTTGCCAAGACCGATCATAATTAACGTATCGTTACCTTTAAATTTTATTTGGCTTGATGATGCATAATCATCGAATTTGATTTTTAGTATATTGTTTGATAAAGTATACTTGAAGTATTTTGTTGCATCATAGTAAAATATTTCATTTGAATCTATCTGAAATAAAGACTCTGAATTTTCAATCGAACACCATTTACCTTGAAGAAGTTGGATATTTGTTTTTTTTTTCTTTTTCTCAATCTTTTTTTTAAATGGAGCATCTACAAGAGAACTTAATGTCTTTTTATGGTCTTTAGAATTACAAGCAATAAATAAAAAAACAAACAATAGTAAGTGGTAGTGATTTTTCATATACTTTTTACTTAATAATCATTGGTTTTGGTAAAACAAATATAATCATAGTCAACTTATTTCCTGTTAAGTTGTGGAGATAGGCTTTTTTGCGGTATTTCTAGGTGAAACGCAGGGTCCTGTGGTGGCATAATGAATTTGTTTAGAGTGCCATTAATTACAAACTGCTTTAATACATTGCGAAATCTGGAAAAACTATTTATATATAAGGGACTTATATCAACGACTTGCACTTTGGCAAAATTTCTTGAGTGAGAAGAGACGTTTTCAGGCCCTAATTCATTTATTTTATCAATCATTGCTTCCAAAGTCCCTTTTTGTTGATAAGCTTCAATAACTTGCTCTCCTGGTTTACCATTGTATAATTGTAATTGGTGCTTAATTCCATGACCTTGGATATTTTGGAACATAGCTCTAGCTTGTTCGCTAGCTGTTCTGTATGTGCTGTTAATCACGAAAATTCTTTCTCCCGATGCTTTGCCAATTGATTGAAGGATATTTATAGTATAATAAGAGAGTACTTTTTTAGCATTTGGGCCATAACTTATATTGACGTAGTTACGAGCAGGACTTATTACATTCCCCTGCACATTTTTAGCGGCATTAAAATCCGTTACTGTTGTAGTTCTCAACGTTGTAGCATTAAAAGCACTGATGCCTTGCCCTAAAGCGTTTGCGCCGGCGCCAACCCAGCCCCAGGATCCCCACGAACCGCCACTACTGGTTGCTGCACTACCAGCTGCTGCACTACCACCACTCCCACTATGAATAATAATATCAGCCGAAGCCATTTGCCCTGGGCTGATGCCCCCGCCGCTTGGCTGCATCCCATCCGGATCAATTAAATTCAATGGATTATTTCCCACATAATTATAGGGTGATTGGTCCTCATACCCCACCGCCAGCGGATCCATAGTCAGCCACCTTGCTAAAACCGGGTTATAATTCCTGGCTCCGAAGTCATAGGTATTCAGATTAAGTTCGGGCTGTATTTCCTTGCCGCTGTATTGGTACAGGTCCACTGGTGTGGTCGTGTAGTTCATGGTGCTGTCGCCCATCGTTTCCCCAAAGGGGTAATAGTTTTGCACCTGGCTCAGGTTCACCGTGCCGTTATGCTCCACCCGGAAGTTGACCCGGTTGTTAA
>NZ_BAABCV010000019.1:0-5778 GCF_039539265.1 Mucilaginibacter panaciglaebae | reverse complement strand
ACGCCGCTTGCATAAAAGCAAAAAGCCCTGTTGAATAAACAACAGGGCTTTAGCATAAAATTTGGCACCGACCGGCCGCTCCCACGTTTTACCGCAGTACCATCGGCATCAATACGGTATAAAACAGAAAACCCTCCAGACTTTCGAATGAAGGGTTTCACTTGTAAAATTTGGCACCGACCTACTCTCCCACGTTTTACCGCAGTACCATCGGCTCTGGCGGGCTTGACTTCTCTGTTCGGAATGGGAAGAGGTAGACACCGCCGATATAGGCACCTGAATATCTTTTTGAGCGTAACGCTCAGGGCTTAAAGCATAAAGCTTTCAGGCCAATTCAGTATATGATCGCTTGGAGCTGTTCGACTTTTAGCTTTTCGCTTTGGTCGTTCAGCTTTTCTGCTCAACAATAACATAATTGAAAGAAGTAAGTAGATTGAGAAAACAACAGCTTATTATTATCTGTCTGTTGTTTTGGTCGGGGCAGGCGAACCTGCCCCTATAAATCCAACACGAAGAAAGCTTCGGGCGATTAGTATTACTCGGCTATGATGTCACCACCTTTAGACCTGTAACCTATCAACGTAGTAGTCTTCTACGACCCTCAATGGAAGTCTCATCTCGTGGCTAGTTTCGCACTTAGATGCTTTCAGCGCTTATCTATTCCAAGCGTAGCTACTCTGCAATACAGCTGGCGCCATAACAGATTCACCAGAGGCTTGTCCAACCCGGTCCTCTCGTACTAAGGTCAGCCCCACTCAAACTTCCAACGCCCACAACAGATAGGGACCGAACTGTCTCGCGACGTTCTGAACCCAGCTCGCGTGCCACTTTAATGAGCGAACAGCTCAACCCTTGGGACCTTCTCCAGCCCCAGGATGTGACGAGCCGACATCGAGGTGCCAAACCTCCCCGTCGATATGAGCTCTTGGGGGAGATCAGCCTGTTATCCCCAGCGTACCTTTTATCCTTTGAGCGATGGCCCTTCCATGCAGAACCACCGGATCACTATATCCGTCTTTCGACCCTGCTCGGCTTGTCTGCCTCACAGTCAAGCAAGCTTATGCTATTGCACTCCGCGTACGGTTACCAAGCGTACTGAGCTTACCTTTGAAAGCCTCCGTTACCTTTTTGGAGGCGACCACCCCAGTCAAACTACCCGCCAAACAATGTCCCCCGCTTTGCAGGGTTAGACACCAAATACAGAAAGGGTGGTATTTCAACGTTGACTAACCGACTCCTAGCGAAGCCGGATCACAGTCTCCCACCTATCCTACACATCCTGTATCCGATATCAATGTTAAGTTGTAGTGAAGGTGCATGGGGTCTTTCCGTCCCGTTGCGGGTAACCGGCGTCTTCACCGATACCACAATTTCACCGAGCTCATGGCTGAGACAGCGCCCAGATCGTTACACCATTCGTGCAGGTCGGAACTTACCCGACAAGGAATTTCGCTACCTTAGGACCGTTATAGTTACGGCCGCCGTTTACCGGGGCTTCGATTCAATGCTTCGGTTTAACCCTAACATCCCCTCTTAACCTTCCGGCACCGGGCAGGTGTCAGGCCTTATACTTCATCTTTCGATTTTGCAAAGCCATGTGTTTTTGTTAAACAGTCGCCTGGGCCTTTTCACTGCGGCTGACATTGCTGCCAGCGCCCCTTCTCCCGAAGTTACAGGGCCATTTTGCCGAGTTCCTTAGCCATGATTCACTCGAGCACCTTAGGATTCTCTCCTCGACTACCTGTGTCGGTTTACGGTACGGGTTTTTATAACCTGAAGCTTAGCGGGTTTTCTTGGAAGTCTGATTACCTGAACTATCCCATCACCCGAAGGCTCAAGGTACTATCAGCTTTCAGCAAGTCTGGCGTACTTAACTACCAAACCTATACCTACAGCCTTTAACGAACTATTCCGTCAGTTCGCGTCAGTGTCACTACTCCGTCACCGCATCGCAGTTATAAAAAGTACTGGAATATTAACCAGTTGTCCATCGGCTACGCCCTTCGGCTTCACCTTAGGCCCCGACTAACCCTGATCCGATTAGCGTTGATCAGGAAACCTTAGTCTTTCGGTGGGCGGGTTTCTCTCCCGCCTTATCGTTACTTATGCCTACATTTGCTTTTCTATTCCCTCCACAGTCAGTTACCTTCCTGCTTCGCCGCAAATAGAATGCTCCCCTACCAGTATATATTTCTATATAATCCATAGCTTCGGTATAACGCTTAATGCCCGTTTATTATCCATGCCCGATCGCTCGACTAGTGAGCTGTTACGCACTCTTTAAATGAATGGCTGCTTCCAAGCCAACATCCTAGCTGTCTATGCAATCGGACCTCGTTAGTTCAACTTAGCGTTAATTTGGGGACCTTAGCTGATGGTCTGGGTTCTTTCCCTCTCGGCCATGGACCTTAGCACCCATAGCCTCACTGCAGTGTATATTATAAAGCATTCGGAGTTTGTCTGGATTTGGTAGGATTTGACTCCCCCGCACCCAATCAGTAGCTCTACCTCTTTATAACTTAACCACCACGCTGTTCCTAAAAACATTTCGGGGAGTACGAGCTATTTCCCAGTTTGATTAGCCTTTCACCCCTACCCACAGATCATCCGGAAACTTTTCAACGTTTATCGGTTCGGTCCTCCAGTACCTGTTACGGCACCTTCAACCTGTCCATGGGTAGATCACAAGGTTTCGCGTCTACCTCCTCTGACTATACGCCCTATTCAGACTCGCTTTCGCTTCGGATCCGTGTCTTAAACACTTAACCTTGCCAGAGAAGAGTAACTCGTAGGCTCATTATGCAAAAGGCACGCCGTCACAGATCATGTCTGCTCCGACCGCTTGTAAGTACACGGTTTCAGGTTCTATTTCACTCCCCTGTTCGGGGTTCTTTTCACCTTTCCCTCACGGTACTGGTTCACTATCGGTCTCTCAGGAGTATTTAGCCTTACCGGATGGTGCCGGCAGATTCCCACAAGGCGTCTCCGACCTCGCGGTACTCAGGATACCACTAGCTTATCATTACTTACCCGTACGCAGCTCTCATGCTCTATGGCCGGGTTTCCCACCCCGTTCCGGTTCATTTTGATAGTCATATTGTGGTCCTACAACCCCCATTATGCCGTAACATAATAGGTTTGGGCTTCTTCCATTTCGCTCGCCACTACTCTGGAAATCATTATTATTTTCTCTTCCTCTGCTTACTTAGATGTTTCAGTTCAGCAGGTTTGCGCTATTGCGACTATCCTTCAGATAGCCAGGTTTCCCCATTCAGAAATTTCCGGATCTATTCATATTTGCTGATCCCCGGAACTTATCGCAGCTTATCACGTCTTTCATCGCCTCTGAGAGCCAAGGCATCCCCCGTGTACCCTTTCTTACTTTCTTCTACGCATGCGCCTTTTGCGCCGCATGGTATGTCTTTTTTCTAGATAAGTTGTCGTCTCTTAGTTAACTATCTTACGATAATCTTCCTTGAAAGCCTACAACTGTCTCTATCTGTTGTTTTCTCTTTCAATTTACTTCTTCCAATATGTCAAAGAACGTTCGGATAAGATCCAAGATCCCAGATTCAAGCTTCAAAACTAATGTCTCTATTCTTGTTCCTTTACTCTTGTTTCTAACCTTAGTGGAGAATAACGGATTCGAACCGTTGACCCCCTGCGTGCAAGGCAGGTGCTCTAGCCAGCTGAGCTAATCCCCCGAAAAATGATTCATGATGTAGTCCCGAGCAGATTTGAACTGCTGACCCCTACATTATCAGTGTAGTGCTCTAACCAAGCTGAGCTACAGGACTATTTGATTTCGGATTTACGATTTACGATTTTAGATTTCGCAAATCGTCATCGTAATTTCTTACAATCTCGCCTCTCAGATGTCGTCGCCTTACTGATGGCTTCATCTTTGGGTTACGTTTAATAGGCCTACTGAGTGGTGTCCAAGTTACATCGGGGCTCTGGTCTTTTAACCATTCCCCTATTCAACTTATTCAACCAATCAACCTATTTTAGAAAATAATCATGTAACAAGCAGTTCTGCTCTTGTTAAAAAAGGAGGTAAGTTATTGCTCCAGAAAGGAGGTATTCCAGCCACACCTTCCGGTACGGCTACCTTGTTACGACTTAGCCCCAGTTACCGACTTTACCCTAGGACGCTCCTTGCGGTTACGCACTTCAGGCACTTCCAGCTTCCATGGCTTGACGGGCGGTGTGTACAAGGCCCGGGAACGTATTCACCGCAGCATTGCTGATCTGCGATTACTAGCGAATCCAACTTCACGGGGTCGAGTTGCAGACCCCGATCCGAACTGTGAATGACTTTGTGAGATTGGCATCCTGTTGCCAGGTAGCTGCCCTCTGTATCATCCATTGTAGCACGTGTGTAGCCCCGGACGTAAGGGCCATGATGACTTGACGTCGTCCCCTCCTTCCTCTCTATTTGCATAGGCAGTCTGTTTAGAGTCCCCATCATTACATGCTGGCAACTAAACATAGGGGTTGCGCTCGTTGCGGGACTTAACCCAACACCTCACGGCACGAGCTGACGACAGCCATGCAGCACCTAGTTTCGTGTCCCGAAGGACTAAAGCGTCTCTGCTTTATTCACTAACTTTCAAGCCCGGGTAAGGTTCCTCGCGTATCATCGAATTAAACCACATGCTCCTCCGCTTGTGCGGGCCCCCGTCAATTCCTTTGAGTTTCACCCTTGCGGGCGTACTCCCCAGGTGGAATACTTAACGCTTTCGCTTAGACGCTGACCGTATATCGCCAACATCGAGTATTCATCGTTTAGGGCGTGGACTACCAGGGTATCTAATCCTGTTTGATCCCCACGCTTTCGTGCCTCAGTGTCAATAAAACCATAGTAAGCTGCCTTCGCAATTGGTGTTCTGTGACATATCTATGCATTTCACCGCTACTTGTCACATTCCGCCTACCTCTAGTTTATTCAAGCCCATCAGTATCAAGGGCACTGCGATAGTTAAGCTACCGTCTTTCACCCCTGACTTAACAGGCCACCTACGCACCCTTTAAACCCAATAAATCCGGATAACGCTTGGATCCTCCGTATTACCGCGGCTGCTGGCACGGAGTTAGCCGATCCTTATTCTCAGAGTACATTCAGCTCATTACACGTAATGAGGTTTATTCCCCTGCAAAAGCAGTTTACAACCCATAGGGCCGTCTTCCTGCACGCGGCATGGCTGGTTCAGACTTTCGTCCATTGACCAATATTCCTTACTGCTGCCTCCCGTAGGAGTCTGGTCCGTGTCTCAGTACCAGTGTGGGGGGTCATCCTCTCAGATCCCCTAAACATCGTCGCCTTGGTGAGCCGTTACCTCACCAACTAGCTAATGTTCCGCATGCCCATCTTCGTCCTATAAATATTTGATTACTTTGTGATGCCACATTGTAATGTTATGCGGTCTTAATCTCTCTTTCGAGAGGCTATCCCCCTGACGAAGGTAGGTTACATACGTGTTACGCACCCGTGCGCCACTCTCATGGAGAGCAAGCTCCCCAATCCCGTCCGACTTGCATGTATTAGGCCTGCCGCTAGCGTTCATCCTGAGCCAGGATCAAACTCTCCATTGTAAAATGTTTTGTTCGATCTTTCTGACCCTATTATTAATAACAGAATCTTATTTAATCATTTGTATATATCTTTATACAATAACTTAACCTCGATCCTCTCTTCTTTCAAACAAACTTCTTCTCCTCTCTCGAGGCGTTGAAGCCCGCTCGCTACATGATTTTCTATTTCCTAAAAGAACTTTT
>NZ_BAABCV010000018.1:0-16915 GCF_039539265.1 Mucilaginibacter panaciglaebae | reverse complement strand
GCGGGATATCCGCAGAATCGGCTTTCCCTTTCTTACTTGAAAAACTACATCAAGTTTCTCTTCAAATGTGTGTTTTGACATAAAAGTAACCCCAAAAGTTTTTGTCTAACTTTTGGGGTTCACTTCATTGAGACAGCCTCTTTTATTTTTATAATCAACTTTGCCACCCTGAATCACACTGTCATCCGGAATCGCCCTGTTATCCTGAACCAACTTGTCACCCTAAACCAGCCTGTCATCCTGAGGGATAGTGAAGGATCTGTGAACTATACAATCGTCGCGCGGCAGATTCTTTGCTATCGCTACGCTACCTAATAACAAAAAGATAACGTTGTCATTTCGACCATAGGGAGAAATCTATACAAGGACGGTCACACCATGCGTAGCGTGTGTATAGATCTCTCCTTATGGTCGAGATGACATAAACAAAATATTGTCGTTGAACCTTTAGACTCCGGATTTTACATGTCTCAGCAAAAGGGATGAAAGGCTATTTCATTTTTACAATCAACCTGTCATCCTGAGGGATAGCGAAGGATCTGTGAACTATACAATCGCCGCCCGGCAGATTCTTTGCTATCGCTACGCTACCTATAACAAAAAGATAACGTTGTCATTTCGACCATAGGGAGAAATCTATACAAGGATGGTCACACCATGCGTAGCGTGTGTATAGATCTCTCCCTATGGTCGAGATGACATAAACAAAATATTGTCGTTGAACCTTTAGACTCCGGATTTTACATGTCTCAGCAAAAGGGATGAAGGCTATTTCATTTTTACAATCAACTTGTCATCCTGAACCGACCCGTTATCTTGAACCAACCTGTCATCCTGAGCGATAGCGAAGGATCTGTGAACTATACAATCGCCGCCCGGCAGATTCTTTACTATCGCTACGCTACCTATAACAAAAAGATAAGGTTGTCATTTCGACCATAGGGAGAAATCTATACACGGACAGTCACACCATGCTTAGCGTGTGTATAGATCTCTCCCGTTGGTCGAGATGACATAAACAAAATATTGTCATTGAACCTTTAGACTCCGGATTTTACATGTCTCAGCAAAAGGGATGAAGGCTATTTCATTTTTACAATCAACCTGTCATCCTGAACCGACCTGTCATCTTGAACCAACCTGTCATCCTGAGCGATAGCGAAGGATCTGTGAACTATACAATCGCCGCCCGGCCAGATTCTTTGCTATCGCTACGCTACCTATAATAAAAAGATAACGTTGTCATTTCGACCATAGGGAGAAATCTATACAAGGACAGTCACACCATGCGTAGCGTGTGTATAGATCTCTCCCTATGGTCGAGATGACATAAACAAAATATTGTCGTTGAACCTTTAGACTCCGGATTTTACATGTCTCAGCAAAAGGGATGAAGGCTATTTCATTTTTACAATCAACTTGTCATCCTGAACCGACCTGTCATCTTGAACCAACCTGTCATCCTGAGCGATAGCGAAGGATCTGTGAACTATACAATCGCCGCCCGGCAGATTCTTTGCTATCGCTACGCTACCTATAACAAAAAGATAACGTTGTCATTTCGACCATAGGGAGAAATCTATACAAGGATGGTCACACCATGCCTAGCGTGTGTATAGATCTCTCCCTATGGTCGAGATGACATAAACAAAATATTGTCATTGAACCTTTAGACTCCGGATTTTACATGTCTCAGCAAAAGGGATGAAGGCTCTTTCATTTTTACAATCAACTTGTCATCCTGAACCGACCCGTTATCTTGAACCAACCTGTCATCCTGAGGGATAGCGAAGGATCTGTAAACTATACAATCGCCGCCCGCAGATTCTTTACTATCGCTACGCTACCTATAACAAAAAGATAAGGTTGTCATTTCGACCATAGGGAGAAATCTATACACGGACGGTCACACCATGCGTAGCGTGTGTATAGATCTCTCCCTATGGTCGAGATGACATAAACAAAATATTATCATTGAACCTTTAGACTCCGGATTTTATATCTCAGCAAAAGGGATGAAGGCTATTTCATTTTTACAATCAACCTGTCATCCTAAACCGACCCGTTATCTTGAACCAACCTGTCATCCTGAGCGATAGCGAAGGATCTGTGAACTATACAATCGCCGCCCGGCAGATTCTTTGCTATCCCTACGCTACCTATAACAAAAAGATAACGTTGTCATTTCGACCATAGGGAGAAATCTATACAAGGACAGTCACACCATGCCTAGCGTGTGTATAGATCTCTCCCGTTGGTCGAGATGACATAAACAAAATATTGTCATTGAACCTTTAGAGGCCCCCGGATTTTATATCTCAGAATGGCAAAATATGTTAACCTAACCGCTGTCTGATCGCTTCATATAAAATAATCCCTGTTGCCACAGAAACATTCAGCGACTCGATCTCGCCGTACATCGGGATCTTAGCCAGGTGATCGGCAATGCGGATGATGTCATTGCGTACCCCATCTTCTTCTGATCCCATGACAATAGCTGTGGGTGCGGTGTAGTCTGGTTTGTAAATGTATTCCTGGGTTTTTTCGGTGCAGCACACCAGCTGCAGGCCCGACTCCTGTATGAATTTAACCGTCTGCATAAAATTATCATGACGGCAAACCGGAATTTTATACAATGCTCCGGCAGATGTTTTAATGGCGTCCGGGTTTATCTGTGCCGATCCTTTTGCCGGTACTACTATGGCATGCACTCCGCTGCATTCTGCCGTACGGGCTATAGCACCCATGTTGCGTACATCGGTTATTGCATCGAGTATCAGGATTAACGGTGTCTCTCCTTTTTCAAATATCTGCGGAATGATATCTTCGATCTTTTGATAAGTTATCGGCGATATGAATGCGATCACTCCCTGATGGTTTTTCATGGTGATACGGTTCAGTTTTTCAACCGGTACCTGTTGGGCCACAATTTGATACTCGGCCAGTAGTTCTTTAAGCTCGGCAAGCAGGCCGCCGCCTATGCCGCGCTGTATGTATAATGACTCAATTTCTTTACCTGATTTGATGGCTTCAATAACCGCGCGGATACCAAAAACTACCTGGTTACTTTCGCGGGGCTCTCTTTTATTATTATACATTTTGCTGTTATTTTCACGGCAAAAGTAGCCATATTAATTAACTTTGTGCCGCCGGCAATTACGCTGTGATTGATTTATAAATTTTAGGTTTAATTAGCAAAGCCAATTTACCAACAACGCTTTAAAAAAGGCGTTTTACAGCCAAAATTTATATTTCTCAACAATCTGCTGTTAATAACGATATTGAAAATTGTGTTGATTTTGGCGTTTTGGCTCACGCAAAAAAAAGTAATCAACCACGGGTAAATTCGCCGTTTTTTAGTATATTTTTGATGACCATGATTTTTGAGAACGACACCCCAAATTACAAGCCGAACACTAACGACAAACGTAGCCGGATAACCAATCCTACCCCCTACACTGGTTTAGGCAAATTACCCCCGCAAGCTGTTGATTTAGAAGAAGCGGTACTGGGTGCTTTGATGTTGGAGAAAGATGCGCTGTCGTCTGTGATTGATATTCTGAAACCGGATATCTTTTACAAAGACGCACATCAAAAAATATTCAAGACCATACAATATCTGTTCGAAAAAACATCGCCTGTTGATATTTTGACGGTGACCGCGCAACTGCGTGTACAGGGAGAACTGGAAATGATTGGCGGTGCTTACTACATTACTGAACTCACCAACCGGGTAGCTTCAGCAGCTAACATTGAGTATCATGCGCGTATAATCATTCAAAAATTTATTCAGCGCGAACTCATCCGCATATCTACAGAGATCATTACCAGCGCGTACGAAGATACAACCGATGTGCTCGACTTGTTGGATAAAGCGGAAAAGAACCTTTTCGATATCGCCCAAAACAACCTGCGTCGCGACTCGCGTAAAATGGACGACATCTTACGCGAAACCTTAAAAGAGATCGAGGCACTGAAAGATAAGAAAGACGGCCTGACCGGTGTAGCTTCAGGCTTTACCGACCTTGACCGTATGACCTCGGGTTGGCAAAAGTCTGACCTGGTGATCATTGCGGCCCGCCCGGCGATGGGTAAAACGGCTTTTGTGCTAACCTGCGCACGCAACGCAGCAGTTGATTTTGAGAAACCGGTAGTGGTGTTCTCGCTCGAGATGTCGTCGGTACAACTGGTGAATCGTCTGGTTTCGGGCGAAACTGAAATTGAGCAGGAAAAGATCCGTAAGGGTACTTTGGAGGAGTGGGAATGGCAACAGATCCACTCTAAGATTGGCCGCCTGGAGCAGGCGCCCCTTATTATTGACGATACCCCGGCATTGAACATCTTTGAGTTCAGGGCTAAATGCCGCCGTTTAAAATCGCAGTATGATATTCAGCTCATCATCATCGACTACCTGCAATTGATGCATGGCAAAAGCGATAACAAAGGCGGTGGCAACCGCGAGCAGGAAATTGGCAGTATATCACGGGCGTTGAAATCGGTAGCTAAAGAGTTGAATGTGCCCGTAATTGCGCTCTCGCAATTGAGCCGCGCGGTTGAAAGCCGTCCCGGTACCAACAAGCGCCCTATGCTTTCAGATTTGCGTGAATCAGGCTCTATAGAGCAGGATGCGGATATGGTATTGTTCTTATATCGTCCCGAATATTACGGCTTAGAGGTAGACGAGGATAACAATCCTACCAAAGGTGTCGGCGAGGTAATCATTGCCAAGCACCGTAACGGTGAAACGGGCACTGTGCGACTGAAATTCGTAGGTAAATATGTTAAGTTCCAGGATCTGGATACCGGCGATTCATTCCCGGTAGCGGGCGGTGCCTTTGCCGGCCTTAACCCTTCAAGCGACTTTGACAAACCGAGTAACTTTATCATCCGTCCCTCGCGAATGGATGATATCGATGATGAGCCACCATTTTAGCCCCCGCCCTTTGAAGGGATAATAGCGTAGCGTTATTAGTAAATACACTCTCCCGTTTGTCATTGGCCAACGGGAGAAATGACAAACATAAAAGTGATCCAAAAGTGATCCACCTGCGGACCCAAAAACGACTTATAAGTCAGAAAAAGTGATCCAAAGTGATCCGTCAATTCGCGACAAAAATACCCAATATGCTGATTTAAAGCAGATTACAATTAAAGGGTGATCCAACTGATCCAAAGTGATACACATTCGCGTGGATCACATCACCTCTCGGTTCTACCTGTTAAAATATCAGCCCCAGCACTACCCCGATCACTATAACTATCGGGGTTTTTACTTTGGTGAATTGCAGCAAACAAAAGGTTCCAACAATAACGGCGTAAGCCATCGGATCCAATCCGAACGGCCGTGTCAGGGAAATCAGCGCCGTCGCCATAAAACCTACCGCTACCGCATTGATACCGCTTAATGAATTTCTGATACGTGTTATCTTTTTCAGGTCATCCCAAAATGGCACAATAAACAGGATCAATATCAGCCCCGGCGAGTTAATACCGATAACAGCAACCAAACTACCAACAATTTGTCCGCCTACACCATAACCATGATTGCCCATAACTACGCCGCCTAAAAACGACGTAAAACAAAATGTAGGCCCAGGTAAAGCTTGCTGCAATGCATATCCCGACAGAAATTCGGCGCCCGAGAGGTAATGTTTCACCTCGACAAACTCGGTATACATTAACGGTACCAGCACCTGCCCGCCACCAAAGATCATGATGCCATTTCGGTAAAAGTTCTCAAACATGCGTATAGGCAAACTGAATGGCGACGTACGGTTAATAACGGCACCCAACGCTGCAAACGCCAGCAGCACACCTATAAAGTACATTACCTTATTAGGATTGACATTGGCAAATAGTTTAACCCGCAACTCGGCCTCTTGCGGCTGGGTATCAAGGGCGGACGATACGATGCCACCCAGCAAAATCAGTATCGGGAAAGCATAAGCATTCTGCAGGATCAGCGTCGCGATAAATGAGCCTATTGCCAGCATGGTACTAATACGCGTTTTGAGGAACCTGCAGGCAAAGGTGTAAGTAGCATAAGCCACTATCCCAACCGCCGCAGGCCTGATAAACTTCAGGACATCTACCATCCTGCCCCTGTCGGCAAACATTTTATAACTGATAGCGGCTGCGCACATCATTGCTGCCGAGGGTAAAATCCAAAGTAAGAAGGTAGCAATAGCCAACCACAATCCGCCTACTTTCCAGGCAATACCTACCAATGTCTGCGTGGATGAGGGGCCGGGCAACACCTGCGCCAGGGCGTTCAGCTCCATTAACTCCTCTTCTGAAATATAGTTACGTTTCTGTACAAACTCGCGCAGCATAACCGCAATATGCCCTTGCGGACCGCCAAATGCACTCAACGTATAGATAAAAGCATCGCTTAAAAAAAGAAGTTGGCGTTTTTTCAATATCACCTGTTTAATGGGCTGTCATGCTGAGGCTCTCGAAGCATGAGGGCGGGCTACGCTCACCCTTCGAGAGCCTCAGGGTGATACCCTATTTTATATCAATAATCATCGTCATCATCCCAGCCAATCAACTCACGATATACACCTTGCAGCTCATTAAACGCATGATTGTCGCGTTTAGCTTTAGTGATCTCCATTCCTTTTTCGTAGGTTTTGATAGCGTCGTCTTTACGGCTTAAGGCCTCATATAATTTACCTAAATGGTAGTAAGTTCCTGAGTATTGCGGATGGTTAGTCACCAGATCTTCGTAATACTGCAGGGCTTTGCCAGCATCGTTTAAACGGAGATATTCAGTAGCCAGGGCATATTTTAAAAACTCGTCGTTCGGTTCGTTTTTAATAAACTCCAATAGCTTTTCTAATCTGCTTGTCTCCATTTTTAAACCCTGTCTTTTTTATCTAGATTTGTAAAAATCAACGCTTATGAATATTTTGGTATGTATAAGTAATGTTCCGGATACCACCACAAAAATAACTTTTACCGATAACAACACGCAATTTAATGCAAACGGAGTTCAATTCATTTTAAACCCGTACGACGAAATAGCCCTTGCGCGTGCTATCGAATTAACCGAGGGTGGTAACGGCAAGGTTACCGTTATCAATGTAGGCGATGCCTCTACCGAGCCTACTATACGCAAGGCATTGGCCATAGGAGCAACCGATGCTGTACGCATAAATGCCAAACCGCATGATGCCTGGTTTGTGACTTACCAGATAGCACAATTTGTGAAATCAAACCCGTTCGACCTTATATTGACGGGCCGTGAGTCAATAGACTACAATGGTTCAAAAGTAGCTGGCATGCTGGGCGAGTTATTGGATATTCCATCAGCATCTATTGTAAAAAAACTGGATATTGAAGGAAATCAAGCTACTGTCGAGCGCGAAATTGAAGGCGGTAAGGAAGTTTTAACTATCCCTTTGCCGCTTGTTGCAGGCGCTGCCGAAGGCGTTTCAGAACCAAAGATCCCCAACATGCGCGGCATTATGTCGGCGCGTACCAAACCGTTAATTGTTATTGAAGCGGTTGATGTAAAAACAAATTCAGAGATCATCAGTTATGAAACACCGGCACCCCGCGGTCAGGTAGAACTAATCGGGGCCGATGATCCGGCGAAACTAGTCGAGTTATTGCATACCAAGGCCCGGGTTATTTAATTAGAATATGTCAGTTTTAATATATACAGAAAACGCCGGGGGCAAGTTCAAAAAATCAATTTTTGAAGCGGTATGCTATGCCCGTGCCGTTGCCGATCAAAGCAATACTACACTCACTGCTTTATCGATAGGTAATGTCAACACCGACGAACTAAGTGCACTGGCTAAATATGGCGCCGATAAAATATTAACTGTTACTAACAGCCAGCTTAAAAACTTTATAAACCAGGCTTACGCTTCGGTTATTGCAGAGGCTGCAAAAAAAGAAGGCGCTGCTATTGTCGTACTATCTAATTCATTTTCAGGTCGCGGCCTGGCTCCGCGCATCAGTGTAAAACTGGATGCAGGTGTGGTTGACGGCGCAGTGGCACTGCCTGAACAAAACGGAGGCAGGTTCACGGTCAAAAAAACTGCTTTCTCGGGTAAAGCATTTGCGATAGTCGAGTTAACGTCAGCTGTTAAAGTTATCGCGCTTACACCTAACTCGTACAAGGTAGTCGAGGTTGCCAAACCGGCTAAAATTGAAGAATTTAGTGTTGACATTAAGGCATCAGACCTTAAAACCATATTGAAAGAGATTGTGCGCTCTTCAGACAAAGTTTCCTTGCCCGATGCGGATATTGTTGTATCGGGCGGGCGTGGCCTTAAAGGCCCTGAAAACTGGGAAATGATCGAAGAACTGGCCGGAGTATTAGGTGCAGCGACAGCTTGCTCAAAACCGGTGTCGGACGCGGGCTGGCGACCTCATAGCGAACACGTCGGACAAACAGGCATAGCTATCAGTCCTAATTTGTATATTGCAATAGGAATTTCGGGTGCTATTCAGCACCTGGCAGGTATCAGTTCATCGAAGGTCATTGTGGCAATTAATAAAGACCCCGAAGCGCCTATTTTTAAAGTTGCCGATTACGGCATTGTTGGCGACGCCTTTGAAGTGGTACCAAAATTGATAGCAGCTATTAAAGAACATAAAGCCTTAGTATAAGGATTGTTGTGATGGGTAATAACATGAAAAAAATAAAGCTTGATATTGTGGGCTTGTCATACAGCCAGACACAATCAGGCGCATACGCCTTGGTATTGGGCGAAGTTGGCGGACGACGCCGTTTGCCAATAATCATCGGCAGCTTTGAGGCTCAGGCCATTGCTATTGAAATTGAGAAAATGACCCCAAGCCGCCCTCTAACCCACGACTTGTTTAAAAGCTTTGCCGAAGCTTATAACATCATGGTACAGGAAGTGATCATTTATAACCTGGTTGACGGTATTTTTTATTCAAAACTCATTTGCAGCGACGGCAAAAAAGTAATGGAGATTGATGCCCGTACATCTGATGCCATTGCCATAGCCGTGCGTTTTGAATGCCCTATTTACACCTACGAATTCATTTTATCAAGCGCAGGTATCGTAATTGAGGGTAACGATTTTGTTTACCTTGAAAACATTGCCGAAACGCCCGAAGAAATATCATCTGTGTCATCAACAGCAAGTTCAGGTTTTGGCGCACTAAGTACTGAAGAATTAAAAGCCAAATTGCAGGAGGCGCTGGCTGAAGAATCATATGAAAAAGCGGCTAAGATTAGGGATGAACTGAACAAACGGAAAGCGTCGTAGTAGAAGATTAAAGATTAGTTGTTCGGCTTTCAATTAATTGCTTTTGCTATTGACTGACAAACCGATCTTTAATCTTCAGTCACCAATCTTTTGAAAGCTTATTAACTAATCGTTATTCTCTCTTTCCTTTTTCTCATAAAATTCAGTACTTTCAGATTTTGAATTTTTAACTGATCAAGATCGATTAAAACCAGACTGTATGAATATTAAGTTTCGCTTAATACTGATGAATTTTATGCAATTTTTTATATGGGGGGCGTGGTTGCTTACTATAGGTGCATATTGGTTCCAGAACAAGCATTGGTCTGGCGCGCAGTTTGGCATTATCTTCTCAACCATGGGCATTTCGGCTATTTTTATGCCCGCCATAACCGGTATCATTTCTGATAAATTCATCAACGCCGAAAAACTATATGGCATTATGCATATCCTGGGGGCCGTAGTGCTGGCCTGCCTGCCGATGGTTACAGACCCAACTACTTTTTTCTGGGTGATGCTAATCAACATGATATTTTACATGCCAACCCTGTCGCTATCTATAACAGTAGCTTATTCGGCATTAAAGAAGAATAATATCGACGTTGTAAAAGAATATCCGCCCATCCGTATTTGGGGTACCATTGGTTTTATTGCTGCTTTATGGGCGGTAAGTTTAACACATAACGAAACCTCAGCTAATCAATTTTATATCGCTTCGGCAATAGCGTTAACTTTGGGATTATATTCATTCACCTTACCAAAATGCCCGCCTTTATTGAGTAAGGTTGATAACGCTACCCTGGCGGGTTCTTTAGGTCTTAATGCCTTCGCGTTATTTAAATCATCACGATTTGCCATTTTCTTTGCCTTTTCGTTGCTGTTGGGCGCGGCATTGCAATTAACTAATGCCTACGGCGATACTTACATTCATGACTTTGCAAAAACCACTGCATATCAAGACACTATAGCGGTAAAATATCCCGCCATTATTATGTCTATCTCACAAATATCAGAGACCTTGTTTATTTTGGCCATACCATTTTTTCTACGGCAGTTTGGTATCAAGTACGTTATGTTATTTAGTATGCTGGCCTGGGTGTTGCGTTTCGGTTTATTCGCTTTTGGTAACCCGGCCGAGGGTTTATGGATGATTGTTTTATCGTGTATCGTTTATGGTATGGCTTTCGACTTTTTCAATATTTCCGGCTCGCTATTCGTTGAAACACAAGCTGCACCCGAAATAAGGGGCAGTGCTCAGGGTTTATTTATGATGATGGTTAATGGCTTTGGAGCATTGTTTGGCAGCTTTGCCAGCGGTTTGATCATCGATAAATTTTTCACCATGTCAAACGGCGTTAAAGACTGGCATGGCATCTGGCTTTGCTTTGCAGCTTATGCGTTAGTAATATCAGTGATATTTCCGTTTGTATTTAAGTACAAGCACAATGCAGCTCTAGAACACGCTATTAAACACGCTTAAAATACCTTATGCCATTCGTTGATTTAATTAACTAATGAAAAAACATTATCGCAAAGAGAACGATTGCGCTAACTGCGGAACCGAATTACAAGGCAAATTTTGCCACGTATGCGGGCAGGAAAACCTGGAGCTACGCGAAAGCTTCGGACACGTAATGAATCATACAATAAGTGATTATTTTCATTTTGATCATCAGTTTTTCCATACGTTTAAACCCTTATTATTTCAACCCGGCAAACTCACCATTGAGTATATGCTCGGCAAAAGGGCACAATACCTGCATCCGGTGAAAATGTACATTTTCATCAGCCTGGTTTTTTTCTTGCTGTTTTTTAAAAATGATGCAAAAGACACAAAGCTCAGGCAATCAAATAATCCGAAAAGTAAAAAAGAGCTGGCCGCCACTAAACATCAACTGGATAGCCTAATACAAGACCCCAAGACAAGCAAGCTTGAAAAAAGTATTTTAAAGACTGCCCAAAGCAATAACAAGGTTGTTCTAAATGAATCAGGAGATGTGGATTTCGTTACAGAAACGCCTGATAAGAATAAGAAACTAAAAAATCATATTACGTTTTGGGACGGCGATGATGCAGACGAGGCCATCCGCATGAAAGATACAACTTACGAGCTTTATCTGGCCCGGCAGGCTAAACTATCGCCCGGTAAAAAAGACAATTTCATTGTACGCTACGTACGCAAACGCGAATACGAACTAAATGCCAGTGGCGAAGATATTAACAATGTAATTCTAGAAGGCATCAAACATAACGCGCCAAAAATGATGTTTTTGTTGCTGCCCTTGTTTGCCTTACTATTAAAAATTGCTTTCTGGAAAAGCAGGAAATTTTATGTGGAACACCTCATTTACTCATTCCACTTCCATTGCTTTTTGTTTTTGTTTATGTCGATGATCATACTGATCAAGATGATGCTGCCACATTCGTGGGATATTGGTGACTACCTGGATAGCATTGCTGTCTTGGTAATCATCTGGTATACTTATAAATCACTACGGGTAATGTATCATCGTACTGCGCGAAGAACCATCACCAAGATGCTGGGGTTATTTTTTAGCTACTCGTTTGTGTTTCTAGCCTGTATGGGCATCCTGGCAATGGCTGTGGCATTGTTCGATTAAAACAATTTGTAGGCTAAAGACAAATTGAACAGGTTAATCTTGGTCGATCCCATTCCGTAATCTTGTTTACTCAGGCCTGCTTCATAACGTAAATCGACAGATAAACTGCGGATATCAACACCCGCTCCTACATTCCAGGCATAATTCTGATTTTTATAGTTCAGGCGTGCAATATTACCGGCAGCCGCCCCATAATTCTGATCTTTATTAATAGCGAACGAAACCAGCGGGCCAGTATAGAAACGGGCACCCAGGCCAAAAGCGCCAATTTTACCACCAAACAGTAAAGGCACATCAACACTGGTAAATTTTTGCTTAACGCCATCGACGGTTACATTTTTGCCGGTTACGTAAGCCTCGGGCTGGAAGTTAAAACCCAAAGCACCAAAACGCGCCCAGATGCCGCCCAGGTAACCTGCCCGATTATCGGTAGCAAAAGTCCCGGTTTTGGAAATACTTGTTAAGTTCATCCCGCCTTTAATACCAAATGCAAAACTTGGAATTACCTGTGCTTTGGATGAAAATGCCGTTGCCACAACGACAGTTAAGATCAATAGTGTTTTTTTCATGGCTTTGTGAGTTGAATTGATGGATAAAAGTATAAATAATAATTTATCAGGTTTGTATGATGCCTACATTAAATGCTTTCTCAATGGGTGCATGATTGGCCGCTTCAATACCCATAGAAATAATGCGGCGAGTCTCCAGCGGATCGATGATCCCATCAACCCAGAGCCTTGCAGCTGCGTAATATGGTGTGGTTTGCGCATGGTAACGGTCGGTGGTTTGTTTGAGTAGTTCTGCTTCTTGTTCTGCAGTCACCTCCTGGCCTTTGGCTTTCATTCCTGCTGCCTGTATTTGCACCAATGTTTTAGCAGCCTGTGCGCCACCCATCACTGCTATTTTTGCTGTTGGCCAAGCGTAGATCAATCGTGGATCATAAGCTTTACCACACATGGCGTAATTACCTGCACCATACGAGTTACCGATAACAAAAGTAAATTTGGGCACAACCGAATTAGCCACTGCATTGACCATTTTAGCCCCGTCCTTAATAATACCGCCCTGCTCTGAACGACTGCCCACCATAAACCCGGTAACATCCTGTAAGAAAATCAATGGTATTCTTTTCTGATTACAATTCATAATAAACCGGGTGGCCTTGTCTGCTGAGTCTGAATAAATAACCCCACCAAACTGCATCTCGCCCTTTTTTGATTTGATAAGTTTGCGTTGATTGGCAACAATGCCTACCGCCCACCCGTCAACACGGCCCAAACCACAGATGATGGATTGCCCATAGCCCGCTTTATATTCTTCAAATTCTGAATTATCCAGTAAACGGAGGACAATTTCGAGCATATCGTAAGCCTTTTCACGGTTATCTGGCACCAGGCCATAAATTTCTTTAGGATTCAATTTTGGGACGGCGGGCTTAATACGATCAAAACCGGCTTTGGTAAAATCGCCAACCATGCTCATGATATTGCGAATTGAATCCAGCGCCGCTTTGTCATTGGGTTGTTTATAATCAGTCACCCCGGATATTTCGCAATGCGTGGTGGCACCCCCAAGGGTTTCGTTATCAACATCCTCACCAATAGCAGATTTTACCAGGAATGCTCCGGCCAGAAACACTGATCCCGTACCTTCAACAATCATCGCTTCGTCGCTCATGATTGGCAGATAAGCTCCGCCGGCTACACACGAACCCATGATGGCAGCTATCTGGATAATGCCCATACTGCTCATCTGTGCATTGTTTCTGAAAATACGACCAAAGTGTTCTTTGTCCGGGAAAATCTCATCCTGCAAAGGCAAAAAGACACCGGCTGAGTCAACCAGATAAATAATCGGCAAGCGGTTCTCCAAGGCAATTTCCTGCGCACGCAGGTTTTTCTTAGCAGTTATTGGAAACCATGCACCGGCTTTTACCGTTGCATCGTTAGCTACAATTATACATTGTCTGCCTGAAACGTAACCAATACCCGTTATAACACCACCCGACGGACAGCCGCCATGTTCAGTATACATGCAGTCGCCGGCAAAAGCGCCAATCTCCAGCCAGTTTGAATCTTTATCAATCAAGTAAGCAATACGTTCGCGGGCCAGCATTTTGCCTTTTTCCTTTTGCCTCGCAGCAGCCTTCTCACCGCCTCCATGATATATCTTTTTAAGCCGGGTGCTTACTTCATAAACCAGTTGCTTGTTAATATCCTCGTTTTTATTGAATTCGATATCCATAATTTAGGCGATAAGAGAATATAATTTAAATAAAAACGTTCAACACACGCGTTTGTGTTACTACCAGCAAGATAATATAAACTGCAATATTTCCATTACATAAAATACAATCGTAACCTTTGGTTTTCTGATTCGTATAAGCGATAAATAATCCCTGATTAACTGATGACTATTTTGATAATAGCTTACTTGTGCCGACGATTTAATGTGCTGCCGCGTATTTACAGTAAGGTTTTAGTAACACAAATACCCAGCGTTACGCTAGCCGCACTTGCCGCTTGCAATTACCAATCCGCTAAAATAAAATAATAATTTTCAGGAAAGATTCCGGTCTTTGAACCAAACGTCATCAGGTTCAATTTTTACCTTTTCCATCAAGTCGACCAATTCAATAGCATCAGCCGAAGTGATGACTAATTCGCGGTTCGCAGGTTTCAGAAAACGCTGCTCAACCATTATGTCCATTTGTTCTAGCAGATGATCGTAAAAGCCATTGACGTTTAATATACCAACGGGATGTTGATGTAACCCCAGCTGCAGCCAGGTTAAAACTTCAAAAAATTCTTCCAGCGTACCGAAACCGCCGGGAAGCATGATAATACCATTGCAAAGATCATTCATCAGTTGCTTGCGTTGGTGCATGTTTTCAACCACGTGCATCTCAGTCAAGCCGGTATGACCAACTTCTTTATCCATTAAAAATCCCGGGATCACACCAATGGCTTTGCCGCCTCGCTGCAATACAGCATCAGCTATTAAACCCATAACGCCTACCCTGCCGCCGCCAAAAACCAGCGTAATATTTTTGCTTACCATTACCTCGGCCAAAAGTTCAATGGCTTCTTTTAAGACAGGATCGCCGTTATAATTGGCGCCGCAAAATATGGCGATGCTTTGCATGTTTTAGTTATTGAATTATAGAATTACTGAATTATAGAATTAAATTCAATCAATAATTCTATAATTCAGTAGCTCAATAATTATCGGGTATAATTCGGTGCTTCCTTAGTAATCGTAATATCGTGCGGATGTGATTCGCGGATACCTGAAGCGGTGATACGTACAAATTTGGCTTGCTGCAGGGCCTCGATGTCTTTAGCACCACAGTAGCCCATGCTGGCGCGCAAGCCACCTACAAACTGGTAGATCACTTCGGCCAATGTGCCTTTGTAGGGTACGCGACCAACGATACCTTCTGGTACCAGTTTCTTGATATCGTCCTCTACATCCTGGAAATAGCGGTCTTTTGAACCTTGTTCCATCGCCTCAATAGAGCCCATACCTCTGTATGATTTAAAGCGACGGCCTTCATAGATGATGCTCTCGCCCGGCGATTCTTCAACCCCGGCAAATAACGAGCCTGCCATGATGGTACCTGCGCCCGCGGCAATGGCTTTCGCAATGTCGCCGGTATGTTTTATACCCCCATCGGCAATAACCGGCACACCGGTGCCTTTCAAGGCTCTGGCACACTCGTAAACTGCATATAACTGAGGTACCCCTACGCCGGCAATAATACGGGTTGTGCAAATTGAACCCGGACCTATACCTACTTTAACGCCGTCAGCGCCTGCATTGGCTAAAGCCAAAGCGCCATCGCCCGTGGCTACGTTACCTGCTATAACCTGCAGGTCAGGGTATTTTGTTTTTACTTCTCTTAATTTATCGATAACACCTTTTGAGTGACCGTGTGCGGTGTCGATAGCAATAACATCAACCCCGGCTTTTACAAGAGCGTCTACACGATCCATTGTATCGGCAGTAACACCAACGGCAGCGCCTACACGTAAGCGGCCATGCTCGTCTTTACAGGCATTAGGGAAGTTTTTAAATTTCTGGATGTCTTTGAAAGTGATCAGACCTATCAAAATGCCGTTTTCATCAACAACCGGCAGCTTTTCAATTTTTTGCTGTTGCAGTATTACTTCGGCCTGGGCTAAAGTGGTGCCCTGCGGTGCGGTTATCAGCCCATCTTTGGTCATAACATCATGTACCGGTTTGGTCATTTCTTTCTGGAAGCGCAGGTCGCGGTTGGTGATGATGCCTTTCAGCGTATTAGCCTCATCAACTACAGGGATACCGCCAATTTTGTACTCACGCATAATCTTTACGGCATCGGCAACAGTTGAAGCCTCGTGCAACGTAACCGGCTCCTGGATCATTCCGCTTTCTGAACGTTTTACTTTACGCACCTCGTCGGCCTGGCGGTCGATACTCATGTTTTTATGCAGCATGCCCAGGCCGCCTGCCTGAGCTATAGCGATAGCCATTTGCGACTCGGTAACGGTGTCCATTGCGGCAGATACCAACGGAATATTTAAGCGGATCTTTTTAGTTAAAAAGGAGGCGGTATTCACATCGCGCGGTAAAACTTCTGAATAAGCCGGGAGTAATAATACGTCGTCGTAAGTTAATCCTTCGGCGACAAATTTTGATGGGTCTGACTGCATAGCAAATAATTATTTGGAGGTATTATTTGCCGGGCAAAGCTAATATTTTATTTTGGATTTAAGAAGTATGATTTCAGAATCGGCTAAGATTTACAATAATGTGTCAGTTGGGTATAGGTGATCCACGCGAATGTGTATCACTTTGGATCAATTGGATCACCCGTTAATTATAATCTACTTTAAATCAATTAATTATGTTTTACTGACGTGATTTATGGATCACTTTGGATCACTAAAAAAGACTGACCCGTCCTGAAAAAAGTTTACAGATTTGGTTGTTAATACTTAATTGAATTTACACTTTTAATTTAGTACTGAAATAAGTTTACACTATTTATCTGTCGATAGCTACCTTCATTTCGCTAGT
>NZ_BAABCV010000017.1:0-53630 GCF_039539265.1 Mucilaginibacter panaciglaebae | reverse complement strand
AAAACTGGCTTTAATCGCAGTAGCAAACAAGTTAATTAAACAGGCTTTTGCTATCGCTACACAAAAAACAAAATACAACGAAAATTATTCAAATTATATTTGCTTTTAAACACAGTTCATTGCGAGCGTAGCGTGGCAATCGCAAGGAGGACAATACGCGTGCGATTGCTTCGTCGTACCACCTCGCAGGTTCTTGTCTTATTTAAAAAGACAGTATAAACACTGACCCCTCACTCTCTACCGACTGCACCTGGATATTCCCCTTATGCAGCATCATGATCTGTTTACAAAGGCTCAGGCCTATCCCACTCCCCGATTTACGGGTGCTAAAGAAAGGAATAAATATCTTCTCGATCAGATCAAGTGGCATACCTACACCATTATCCGCAATCTTTAATATGGGTTTGCTATGCGATGACAGCTCGGCGCTCAGGGTAATGGCAGGTTCAGGGCAGTCCTTAACCGCTTCAATGGCGTTAACCAACAGGTTGATCAGCACCTGCTCTATCAAATTCAGATCCACCTCTATAGCCAATTGCATATCGCGCAGCACAACGTTAAGCTCAATATTCTTTTGCGCCAGTGTGGGCTGCATCAGATTGTTGAGGTTCTCGAATAAGTCGCGCACCAATATTTTCTTCAAATTGAGCCGGGTTATTTTATTGAGATTGCGGTAGCTTTCGGTAAACTTCAGCAAACCTTCGCTGCGGCGCTTAATGGTGTCTATACCCAGCTCCAGGTCGTCCAGGTCGGCACTACCGCTGGTTTCAGCACTGTAGGCCTTCAGCCGATTTTTTAGCGTGTCGGCTAACGACGATATTGGCGCCACAGAGTTCATGATCTCGTGGGTCATTACATTCAGCAGCTTTTGCCAGGCTTTTGATTCGGTTTCGTCCAGCGCCTCACTGATGTTCTGGAAAGCCAGCAGGCGATACAATTTATCATCGCTACGGATGACGCTTAACGTTAGCAAAATTTTAACAAGTTGCTTGTTGCGTTGTATAGAAACCACCTTGCTGTCGCCCGGCTTCAGTTTCGTGATTTCATTATACAAGCTCTCGTCGCGTTTTTGTAACGAGTCGATGGTTTTGAGGTAAGGGATACCAAATATCTTTTTAAACGATTCATTCATCCAGCCTATCCGCCCGGTTTCTTCTTCGTACGATAAAATGCCGGTGTCTACCAATTCCAGTATCTTTTGCAGATAGTGGTACTGTGTCTCTCGTTCGCGGCTTATCTCTTTAAAAGTGGTATTGATCTCGTTAAAACCTATACGCAGCGGCTTCAGCTCGGTAGGTGCGCGGCCAACGTCAAAATGCCGCGAAAAATCGCGATAATGTACCGACTCGGCAAATTGCTTAACCTCTGTGTGTGCTTTTTTTTGATAACGTAACAGATCGGCCACAACAAGGCCCACCAGTGGAAGGCCTATTAACAGATACTCATACAAATGCAAAACTATTATGAAGGCAACGGCCAGCAATGTCAAAAACAACAGTGCTATCCTCAGGATAATGCGTAGCTCATAACCTTTAAATATCATACTTACTGAGCCTGCGGTAAAGGGCGGTACGGGTTAATCCAAGTTCTCTGGCGGCGCGGGTGATATTACCGCTATGTTTTTCGATGACCCGCAAGATGGTAGTTTTTTCTAACATGCTCAGCGGCATATCATCCATTGGTTCCAGGGCTGCAGGCGCAGTTTCTATCGACGAAAATATAAGGTCGTTAGCATGCAGCACATTGCTGTCGGCCATAATTACGGCGCGCTCCATGGTATATTGCAGCTCGCGTACATTACCCGGGTAATGATATGTGTTAAGCTTTTGCAAGGCGCTGTCATCAAAAGTTATGGCCGGCTTTAAATACTTGGCACTGTACACCCCGGCGAAATGTCTGGCCAGCAGTTCAATATCATTACCACGTTTGCGCAGCGGGGGCATAGTTACCTCCACAGTATTGACACGGTAGATCAGATCTTTCCGAAAACGGTTATCATTAGCCAACTCCTGCAAAGGCAAATTGGTAGCGCAGATAAGGCGGATATCAATATCCACCGGTTTATTATTGCCCAGGCGTGTTACCTGCCGATTTTGCAGCGCAGTAAGCAGCCTGGCTTGTTGCCTCAGAGAGATGTTGCCTATCTCATCCAAAAACAAAGTGCCGCCGTTAGCATCCTCAAAACGTCCCGGCCTATCCTCGCGGGCGTCTGTAAAAGCCCCCTTTTTATGGCCGAATAACTCGCTTTCAAACAGCGTTTCAGTTAATGAGCCTACATCAACCTTAATAAATGGCTTGCCAGCCCGCAACGAGCGCTCATGTATAGCTTTTGCAATGAGGTCTTTACCGGTACCGTTCTCACCCAATATTAATATGTTGGCATCCGTCGGTGCGATCTTGTTTACTTTCAAAAAGATGTCCTGCATTAAAGGCGAGTCGCCATGTAAGGTGGTTGAAGAGGCGCTGCTTTTTGGTAATGATGATCTGGCCGACCTGTCGGTATCTTTTTTATCCAGCAGATCTTTAATTACCTCTATCAGCTTATCGTTATGCCAGGGTTTTACCATAAAATCGGCCGCGCCTTCTTTTAAAGAGCGCACCGCCAGGTCAATATCGCCGTAAGCTGTGATCATGATCACTATGGCATCCGGCTTCCATTCGCGTACCTTACGCAGCCAGTATAACCCTTCGTTGCCGGTATTAATGGCGCTGTTAAAGTTCATATCCAGCAAAATAATATCAACGGTATTACGCTGCAGCAAGCTGTTCAGGTTCTCCGGGTTTTTCTCGGTAATTACCTCTTGTGCTTCGGTTTTAAGTAGAAGCTTTACAGCCGTCAATACATCCGGATCGTCATCAACAATTAATACAGTGGCTTTTTTCAGTAACATACAATACGTGAAAATACAATTAAATATAATAAGTATATTATGTTGGCTTTTGACAATAATGTAACCATAAACCGTAATCAACTGTAAAACAATTTTTTGCAACCAAACCCCCAAAAATCACTGTATCAAAACCGAACACATGTTGTGTCATAAACGAACGTAAATAGTTTAAAACCGCCTGGCATACAATTGATTTACAGCTATTTATACCATGGCACGTAGTTGTATTGACATAGCATGTATAAAAGAATCTGAATAACACTGTGGATAGAAAAATTGAAAAGAAAAAGTGGAGCACCAAGCGTCTGTTAACCATAGGCGGCATTGCCGGCCTTGTATTGTTAATAGGCGGAAGCATTTATTTTACCTCCGGAAAAAGCAAACTTTCTGTAGATACCGAACGCCTTACTATAAGCGAAGTTACTAAAGGCCCCTTCGTGGTCACCATACCCGTAAACGGTGTGGTGACACCTATAACCACCATATATCTCGACGCTGTTGAGGGGGGATTGGTAGAAGCAAAATATGTTGAAGACGGCGCCAATTTGAAAAAAGGCGACCCGATACTAAAACTATCAAACACCGACCTGGAGCTAAACCTGGCCAACCAGGAAACAGCCGTTTATGCCGCGCAAACCCAGATGCAGATATCGCAAAACAATGCGGTATCAAACACTATCAACAAACTGAACCAGATGGCCGATGTGGACAATGCCTTTAAAGAAGCAGAGCGCATTTATAAACTGGATAAACATTTGTATGAGCAAAAAGCGCTGAGCCAGCAAGATTATCAATCGGCGCTTAATACCTACGAGTATCAATTGAACCGGCGCAAGCTGACGCAACGCATTTTGAAGCAGGATACCGCGCTGGTTAAGCAGCAAAACAAACAGGCTCAGGAGCAATACGCCCAAATGAAAACCACGCTGACCCTGATGCGTAAAAAAGTAGCCGACCTGACTGTCCGCGCGCCTATAGACGGACAGCTAACCTCAATGGATTCGGAAGTTGGACAGAGTAAAAATAAAGGTGATCGCTTAGGACAAATTGATGTCTTGTCGGGATATAAGGTAAGGGTTGATGTGGATGAGCATTATATTTCGCAGGTGTACATCGGCCTTACCGGAACCTTTCAATTTGCCGATAAAACCTATACACTAAAAATTAAAAAGGTATTTCCGCAGATAACTAACAGCAAGTTTCAGGTGGATATGCAGTTTGTGGGCACAGCACCTAAGGGTATTCGCCGCGGACAGACTTTGCAAATATTACTGGCGCTTAGCGACGAAACCAAGCAAGTTCTTTTACCTAAAGGCGGCTTTATTGAAAAAACAGGTGGCAACTGGGTGTTTAAAATGAGCGAAGATGGCAAAACAGCTTATAAAGTTGCCGTGCAGTTGGGCAGGCAAAGCACCGATTATTATGAAATATTGGGCGGACTAAAACCAGGCGATAAAGTGATAACCTCAAGCTATGATACTTTTGGCGACATACAGGAACTCATATTGAACAAAAACTAAACACGAAACTTAAACGCCTTTAATGGGTAGGAGGATAAAATGATAAAGATTACCGATCTGCAAAAATATTACCGCACTGAAGAAGTGGAAACTGTTGCGCTGAACAAACTATCGATCGAGGTTAAAGAAGGCGAGTTTGTGGCCATCATGGGGCCATCGGGCTGCGGCAAGTCAACCTTGTTAAACATCCTGGGGTTGCTTGACGACCCGGACGGCGGCAGCTACCTTTTTAACGGCATCGAGGTGGCCGGTTTTAACGAACGCAAACGCGCCGACCTGCGTAAGCATAATATCGGTTTTGTGTTCCAAAGTTTTAACCTGATTGACGAGCTGACGGTTTTTGAAAACGTGGAGCTTCCGTTGATCTACACCGGCGTCCCTGCCTCAGAACGTGTTAGCCGCGTAGAAAAGGTGCTGGACAAAATGCAGATCATGCACCGACGCAATCACTATCCGCAGCAACTGTCGGGCGGCCAGCAACAGCGCGTGGCGGTGGCCCGAGCCGTGGTTAATAACCCTAAGCTCATCCTTGCGGATGAGCCCACCGGCAACCTGGACTCAAGCAATGGTAACGAGGTTATGGAGTTGTTGACAGACCTCAATGAGCAGGGCACTACCATTATCATGGTAACACACTCTGAGCATGATGCCCGTTACAGTCACCGTATCATCCGCCTGTTAGACGGGCAAACTGTAATGGAAAATATTATGATATAAGACCTTACCATACCTATTTACAATTAGTTAGTTAAGTGCTCTTCCCGGTTCTTTCCCTTTATTGGGACGGAACCACCGGAAGGGTTTAAAAGCAACCTGTCATGATAAAGAATTATTTTAAAATTGCGTGGCGGAACCTTTGGAAGAACAAAGTATTCTCGGCCCTGAACATTGTGGGGCTGGCTGTGGGTATGGCTGCCTGCATCGTGATCATGCTGTTTGTGTTTTATGAGAAAAGCTTCGATAACTTTCATACCAAAAATATTTACCGCTTAAATGAAGTACAAAGCTTCCCAGGTATGGCGGCTCAAAAGGTTGGCTTAAGTATGCCGGTAATGGGGCCAACGTTAAAGCATGAGTTTCCGCAAGTAAAAAACTTTACGCGTGTAAGATGGCGCAATAAATACACCTTTACCCATAACAATAAAAGATTGTATCTGCCGCAGGTTTTTGCAGTCGATTCAACGTTCCTTCAAATATTTGATTTTGCCTTATTGAGCGGCGACCGGAAATCGGCTTTAGAAAAACCAAACAGCGTTTTGTTAACCGAATCTACCGCTAGAAAGATCTTCGGCACTACAAATATTGTGGGCAAAACTATTCCGCATTACGGCGACAATAAGGGTGATACGATCAATTTTGTGATTACTGGTATTTTAAAAGATGCGCCCAAAAACTCGCAAATGCAATTTGACGCAGTTTACTCATTAAGTACAAATTATAAACCCACCGATTTGCAGGCCTGGGGCAGCAACTGGATCGATACCTATCTCGAACTGGCGCCCGGCACCAATGTAAAAGCGCTGGAAAGCAAGTTACCCGCATACCTGGTTAAATATTCAGGCAACCAGGATATGAATAAGTATTACGCTTTATTTTTGCTGCCTTTAAAAGAAATTCATGCAGGCGCTTCTGATATCGGGTTGGATTATATCAACTTCAGAAAGTTCGATCAAAAATCAACAAATCTGTTTGCCATTATTGCAGTCATTGTTTTGGCTATTGCCTGTATCAACTTCATGAATCTATCCACTGCACGCTCGGGCGAGCGTGCCAAAGAGGTTGGCGTACGTAAATCTATCGGTGCCGAACGCCATGAATTGGCCATACAATTTTTAGGCGAAACCGTTATGTTGGCGCTTATTGCTATGGTTATAAGCCTAATGCTGGTTTGGGTATCGTTACCTTATATTAATCAGCTAAGCGACCGCGAACTCAGCCTTAACTTTATCCAAAACCCTATGCAGGCCGTGGCTGTAGTTGGGTTCACCATTTTGGTTGGCTTAATTTCGGGCATTTATCCGGCCGTTTATTTGTCGTCCTTCCAACCTATTAAAGTATTGAAAGGCAGCATTGAAAGCGGTAAGAACAAAGGCCGTTTTAGAAACGTGCTGGTAGTTGGCCAATTTACCAGTGCCATTTTCTTGATGATAGCTACCATTTTTGTGGTTAAGCAATTGCATTTTATGCAAAAGCAAGATCCCGGCTTTACGCGCGAGCAGATAGTCACCGTACCAATGAATGGCAACACCGATGCTAAGTATGACCTGCTTAAGCAAGAATTAATGGCTAATTTATTAATAAAAGATGTCACCGCTTCGCAAGATGTATTAGGGAGCCACCTGGATCAAACCGGAGCCAGCTTCAGGCCGTCAAACGGGCCGGCTAAAGACTTTGGATTAACGCGTTTAATAGTTGACAATAACTACTTGAAACTATTCAATATTAAAGTATTGGAAGGCCGCAATTTTTCGCCTGAAACAGGTGCTGCCGGTCGCGAGTACATCATCAATGAACAGTTAGCACACGAGTTATTGAAAGACATGCCCAAAAACACACCAATGTCGGTATTGATTGGTCAACGGTTTGGTATGGACTCATTAGGAACTATTACAGGTATTTGCAAAAATTTCAACTTCAATTCGCTGCATTATAAGATAGAAACTTTGTTTATAAACTATAGGCGTGACTGGGGTTATAACCAGCTATCGGTAAAAATAAATGGCAACAAAGCCAGCGAGGCTGTAGCTTTCATTAAATCGATATGGGATAAAAATTTCCCTGACCGGCCATTTGAATACCAATTCCTGGACGACCACTTTAACGATGTTTACAAAGCAGATAATCAGGTAAGTAAAATTGTGGGCATACTGACCGGCCTGGCCATTATGATATCATGTTTGGGCTTGTTTGGGCTGGCCTCCTACTCGGCCGAGCAGCGGGTTAAAGAAATCGGCGTGCGTAAGGTATTAGGGGCGTCGGTGCAAAATATTGTAGTGCTTTTATCCGGTAGGTTTGTGAAACTTGTGCTGATTGCCAATCTGCTGGCCTGGCCATTGGCCTGGTATGCTATGCATAAATGGTTAGAGAATTTTGCTTACAGAACAGATATCAGGCTTAATGTATTTGTGTTTACTGCGGTGTTGTCTATAGTCATCGCATTAATGACAATCAGCTTTCAATCTGTCAAAGCAGCCATTAGTAACCCGGTTAAAAGTTTAAGAAGTGAGTAATAAAATCAAATAAAAAATATTGTATCGAAACCGAACACCTACAGTGCAATAGCGAACGAGCAATTGGTTTTATACCTCGAAAACAAACTACAAATCAACAACTTAGCTAATTGGTACGCTAATTAATATATTGGCATCATGTTATCACTTAAAAATATATCTAAACATTATAAGGCCGGCAACCTTAAAACCAGCATACTTAATAACATTGATCTGGATGTTGATGCCGGCGAATTCGTGTCCATTATGGGCCCTTCCGGTTCGGGCAAATCAACCTTGCTTAATATAATAGGTATGCTTGATGAGCCATCAGAAGGATATCAGTATTTCCTGAATGAACCTATCCATCAGTTAAAAGAAAAACAACGCCAGGCGTTATACAAACAAAACATTGGGTTTGTGTTTCAGGCTTATCATTTGATTGATGAACTGAATGTATATGAAAACATTGAAACCCCATTACTTTATCACGATATTAAAGGAGCCGAGCGTAAGGCTCTGGTAGCTGATATGCTGGATCGTTTCCAGATTGTGGGTAAGAAAGATCTGTTTCCGTCGCAATTATCGGGCGGGCAGCAGCAGTTGGTAGGTATAGCGCGGGCGCTAATTGTAAGCCCTAAATTATTGTTGGCCGACGAGCCTACCGGCAATCTAAACTCAAAACAAGGCGACGAGATCATGGAGCTATTCAGAAAGCTAAATAAAGAAGAGGGCATGACCATTATACAGGTAACGCACTCCGAGAAGAATGCCGGCTATGGCACGCGTATTATCAATTTGTTAGATGGCAGGATAGAATCATCTAAAAATATTTAATGATGAAGCGGCTATTTAAATGGTTTTTGGTGCTTACCGTTATGCTGTTGATACGTGAGATGGCGAGCGCGCAACAAGTAGTTACCGACACAGTACTTACGTTGCAGCAATGCCTCGACATCGGTATCAAAAACAACTTACAGATTAAAAGAACCGAGGCGCAGATGGAGGCCAGCCGTATTTACTGGCAACAGGCCCGCGAACATTTATTGCCCGCAATAAATGGATCTGTGAATCACAGTCTCAGCGAAGGACGCAGTTTGAATCCGTTTACCAATGGCTATTTAAATCAGCCTATAACATCAGCTAACTATAACTTGTCGGGTAGCCTCATATTATCAAGTGGGCTGACACTTCAAAACAGTATACGCCAAACCGCCCTGGACTATCAAGCCGGACAGATGGATTTTGAACAGGCAAAAAATGATATCACATTAAACCTTATTATCGCTTATCTGACGGTATTAAGTAACGAAGATCAGTTAACACAAGCTAATACTCAGGCGTTATTAACACAAAAACAAGAAGAACTTACCGAAACAAAGAGTAAAGACGGCGCTGTGCCACCATCGCAATTATATGATCTGAAAGGCCAACTGGCTAACGATCAGATCGGGGTGATAAACGCGCAAACCGCATTAACGGTAGCCAAACTTGATTTGCTGCAAATAATGAATGTTAATTACCGTAAAGATATACGCTTTCAGCGTCAGGCCGCCGACGCAGCAACTACCGTTTATTCGCAAAGCATCGAGGATGTTTATAACACCTCATTAAATAATTTTGCCTTCGTCAAGGCCGGAACTTTACGTCGTCAAAGCGCAGAAAAGAGTTTGCAGGTAGCTAAAGGAGCATTGTTACCTACGTTATCATTATCGGGCGGGTTAAGTACTAACTACTCAAGTGCCGCACAACGCTCGCTGTTTGTTGACTCAACCGCAGTTCTAACCAATCAGTTTATCCAGACCACATCGGGGCGGCAAGCGGTATATACGGTTCAGCCAAACTATACTAACCAAAATATAGGTTATAGCGAGCAGTTCCGGAACAACTATAGTACTGTAATAAGCTTGGGTTTAAATATCCCTATACTGAACTACTTTCAAAATCGTAACAGGGTAAAGCTGGCTAAGATCGATTTGCAGACCACGCGCTATGAAGAACAAGCTAATCAGGTACAGCTAAAAGTAAATGTAGATCAAGCTTATGCTAACATGACGGCCGCCTACAACCGATACCAGTTACTTACCAAGCAGGTTGACGCTTATGCTGAATCATATCGAATAGCTGAGATACGTTTTGAAGCCGGCGCCTTAACTTCTGTAGAGTTTATAATTGTAAAGGGCAATTTAGATAAGGCCAAAGTAAACCTTATAAATGCCCGCTATGATTACCTGGTACGCACCAAGATACTGGATTATTATCAGGGTAAGCTGTCGTTGTAGCTGCCCTTTTTGTTAGCAGATCGGTCAATATTAGTTCAGGAGCAGCCTGTACTGGTTATTGAACAGCTTACAGGCTATTCACGTAGTTGTCAAATTGGTCGTACTGTGCACTATACCAATTGGTCATATAGGCCGCTTCTGTATTAACATCCTGAGTAATGTTGGTCCAGATCTGGCGCTCGCGGGTAAACGCATTGGTATTATTTAATAATTTACGATAAACATCTATACGCGCTTCAACGGTAGCCTTACTTAATTGATTGTCCTTTAACCTGTTCCACCGGGCCTTAATCAGCCCTTTAAAATCAGCCGTATTTAAATTCATCAAACGCTGGAATAAATTGTTATTTGCAGCGCCGATTATCTCATTTGATGTCACGGTACCTCCGGCACTGCGGCCCATGGTGCCATCCAGGTCCCAGGGCGAGTAAAAAAAGTAACTGGCACTGCGGATATCATAAAAACTAAAAAAAGTGTTTTTATTCTCGTTATCCATTGCTTTGAGGATATTGATAAAAATAAAGTAATCAACCATATTATTAATATCCACTTTCGAGGTTATTTGCCTGTTAAAATCAGCATCGGTTGAAGCAGAAATAAAGTTGACCTCATTGTACAAATAATTCCAATCGGGCGCAGGCGTATCGCCCAGGCCGGGGTATTCCAGTTCCCACCCACCCCAGGTACTGCTGTTGTTGTCAAATGGCGATATGCCTTGAAAGGCCGTTTCATTGGTCCAATAGTCAGCCTTATACATATCGCCATATTGCTTATTAATTTTTAATTGTTTGCGGTCAAGCTTCTCTGTCAGGCAATAAATACCATGGTACTTACCGTTTAAAAACACTTCGGTCATATAACCACGGGTGCCATTTAAAGCGGTAGGTTCCTGGTCGATGTAGGGTACGTTATTAAAGGTATTCCAAAGGTCAGTACAAAGACGGTTGCGCATACGTGACTGATCGATATACATAGCATCCAATATCCAGCTGTTATCGCTGCGCAAACCTAAAAGTGAAACGTTAGAGTCATTATTAGAGTCGTCAACCAAATGCACTTTAAAGCTCTTTTTGGGATAAGCTCGTGATGTACCGCCTCGTATAGCTATGTTTATATTAGACGCTATTTCAAGTTGGCTGTGTTGCGCCAGGTAATCAGGATCAACCAAATCAAACTTTGCGCCGATATCATTATCGCCAATCTCGCCGCCGGTAGTAAGCATTACTATAGGCATACCGGTAACTATCAAATGATAGGTGGTGGTAATATTCACTGCATTAACAGCTGTTATAACTAAATCGTCATTGGTGGCTATTACGGCATTTACCACTTCTCCATTTTTAATACGCACATTGTTAATGTAAATGGCTGTTGTTGCCGTTGTATCGTAATTAACAGTAAAACCTGTTAATGGTGTACCTGCAGCAACGGGGTAATAGTAAGAAACGCTTAGCGAATCGTATGCACAGGGTGCTCCATTTATTTTGAAGTTAAGCAGTTGAGGGGCGGTAGTCGGCAATATTGGGTTTGATTTGCCATTGCCATTTTTCAATGTGGTTTTTACACCATTCTGGCCAATATCATTCTTTTTGCAACCGGCTACCAGCAGCATAAAAATTGATACGTAAACCAGGCAAGACAGCTTCATATATAAGGATTTATGTACTTTATTTATTGACACGAATTATTGCAGATTGATTAATAAACGTTTTTTTTATGCTAAAATGTTACAAGCATAGGGGCTTTGCTTACAACTATCGTTGGTAACATGTTAAGATGCAAATTATCTGACTATCAAATATTAAAGTCAGATTAGAAAGCAGCTAAGAGGCAAGCTCTAAAAAGTTCTTCTTAATCAGGGAGATTGGTACAAAGTTAACTACCAAACAGTTACAGATTTGAATTAGCACAAAAACGTTACTGTAACAAATTAGTGCTTATTAAATTTAAGTTTGATAAAGCGCGGACGATAAAGATTAGGGTCTGTCGCAAGGTCTTTCAAAAACTGGGTAGAGTTTATATTATAAGAGATAAGAAGCTCATCAGCGGCCGACAAGCTGGGATGGGCTTTGGCATTATAAACCATATAGGTTTTCTTTAACAGGTCTTTACTACAATCCCATATCTTAATTGCCGGGCCAAAAGGGCCATAAGGCGTTTCACCTATTCGTAAGCCTATATCCCTGGTTATAGTACCAATTTGAAATATCAAAGCATACCTGCCGTCAGGCATTGGGCTAACGCTTAATTCGTTAGATACCCAATCGGCTATTTTTGCCGCCTTTGTTATATTACGGCTCCATCCCTTACCGTCCCAGTAGGCCCATTTATTGTAGTTTTCGAAATCTGTCGGTTTAACGCGGGCAACCAGCAAATTCTTGTATTTGCCTACAACGCCATAAACATAAATATAACCGTCTGGATTCGGCGCAGATGCCCACCTGGTATTAACATATATCCCAGCGCCAAAAGAGCCTGTATTGCCGTCTTTACCGTCTATATAAAAAGGTGTATCATATTGCTGTTGCAATTTGTAGGGCGGTTTATCGTGAGCCGGAATTTTAATCAGAACATTACCAACTTCTTTGAACCCAAAAGCAACAGTGTCGATATTATGGATACGATAACCAAATATATAGAGGCTATTATTAAGTTCGCGATTTACAAAACCATCGCCTAACCAAAAGTAATCACCCGTTTTTGTTTTGGGCGTTTGAGGTATAAACAATGATACCGGTTTACCCGACTGAGTGGTATCCCAAGAAAACCTCATTTTATCCTTATTGGGCTTATTACCGGTTAAAATGGCCGCTGAATTATGGATCATCTCTGATCCCGGCATCAAAACATTGTCCTTAATATTGCCAATCATAGTGTCACTAAAAATAAAAAGGATTTTGTCCTTAGCAGTAGTCGGCCTGTGTTCTACGCCATTAAGTGGTATGGTAAATATGCCGTCGCCACCAAACCAACCGGCAGAGCGTTTAAGCAATGCGGTCCATTCGGGAGCAAGTTCCACGGTATAATTTAGGGTGGTTAGATCCGTAGATGGCAATGCCATAGGGCTTTGGGCATAACCATAAGAAGCTATACTCAGCAGTATTGATATTGCTATTATTTTATTTACGGCCGTCATGAGGCTAAGCCTAAATCTGCTTAAAATAAAAAGGCAATTTTCAATATTGAAAATTGCCTTTTTATAAATATTCAGTTTGGAAATTATTTATACAATCTAAACTCCTCTATCTGGAAAGCGGTTTGGAAAGTACTAATAATATGCCATCTGTACCAAGAATATGGTTTTGGATTAGCTATCGGATAGTAGAAAAATCTCTTATACTTGGTAGCGCCTTGACCTATTGAGTTCAGGTAATCAGCAAAACCAATCGTAAGTAACTGGTGATCAATTATATCCCAAGTTTGTCCGTCTTGCGATGCTTCCAAATTCCACTCTTTAGGGTCACGAGAACTATTCGAGTCATTACCGTTTTCAATTGCGTATAATTTCACAGTAACCGCTGAAGCAAATTGCAAAGTGAAAATCTCAGGAACCGGGAATGCTGAATAAAATCCGAATTTAGTATCCGGGTTACCATCAATCAGCTTAGCAGCACCTTCGTTTGGACCTTGAACTGTGTTTTCGTTAGTTGAGTTCCACGCTATACGAGACTGGGTAATATCGGTAGCGATACCGTCAGGAGTAATGTTACGTGAAATAGTAGCAGTTGAACCTTTATCTGAGGTAACAGTTACGCTGAAACTGTTAAAACTACCGTACAAAAAGGTACGGGTAACAGTTTGCTGATCTGTATATGTCACCTTGGTAGTTTTGCTATTGGTTGGATCCACATCATTAAATGTCCAAGTAGAATGTGCAGCGGTACCTTTAAAAACAAATGACACTTTAAGCTCCAGGGGATTCCCTGTTTTTTCCGCAGTTACTTTAAGTACGCTATCAGGTACAATGTTGATATCAACGTACTTGTGCGAAAAAGTACCTGTGCTTGAAAAAACTTTCAAGTCGGTTGTAAACTTTCCGGTAGTCAGGAAAGTATGCGTAGGGCTATCTGTTGTATTTAAAGTATCGTCACCAAATCTCCACTCTAATTTACTAAAGTTTTTAGACAGATTATTGTATTTAAAGGTAAAGCCGTCATTAGCATCCGGAGTAACTGTGTAGTCGGCAAGCGGGTTTACAATAGTCGTCTCTTGTTGCACGGGATCAACCTTTTTTGAACAAGATGCCAACACAAGCGCTCCCATGCAAAATAAAAGTCCAAAAGGGTTTGATAATTTTCTCATAATACCAATAGTTTAAATATAATTAGGATTTTAAATTTATTAGTTGGCTAATCTGGTAAATATCATACCACGAACGTCATAATCGGCATTATCCCAATATAATTTAATAATGTGATAGCCTTTAGTCAGCTGGATAGTGGTGTAATTTGGTCCCTGGTTGTTATAGTTAGTGGTATAAGTCACCGGGTATGGCGTTTGGTTATAACGCACACCATCAACAAACACTGAATACGTACGATTTTGTGAGTTACCACCAATCACGGTATTCAATTGATATGTACCGGTTTGCTCAACATTAACACTATAGCTTAACCACTCGCCGCTTGAAGTCCAACCAACTACCGATCTTGGGGTGTAGTCTGGATTTACGTCAACATAGTCAGGAGTTCTCCAACCGCCATCACCACTCTTACTGTTATCGTCATGGTAAGCAACACCTTCGCCACCAAAGTCGTAGTAAGCACAATAAATAGGATCTGATACCGCACCTACGGTACCTTTAATCAAGAAAGGTGTACCGTAATATGGTCTGAAGTAATTCGGTTCTATTACAACATAAACGGTTCTGATCTTGGTTGTAGTAATTTGATATTTAGAAGAGCTTGTTAATGTTAACGCTATAGTTGGCGATTTAACTGAAGGCGTAGCAGGTGCAGGTTGCTGAGCTAACAAGTCGTTGATTTTCAAATTCACAGTAAGCAAAGCCGTATTTGTACCGTTTTGGATAGTTACTGTTGGCGTTACAACAGAAATTTTAGAATCCGGATACAATACCGAGTTAGGCAATAAACCACTGGCAATACCATTAGTTACACTATCTTGTACCGAAGCCACATTAACATTAAATTCTGAACCTGGCTCGCCATTAAGCACCACCGGAATGCTTACAGTAAGGTATAATGAACCCAAACTATAATACGTTGAACCCGCAAGGTTTACAATTTTATTTGTCACACCAAACGAAATATCATGTATTGACTCTGCAGTTATAACATCAGCTGTTTTCACCGTAACAATCATCGCTGCTTTAGCATTGTCAATTTTATTTCCTTTGGTTGGTGTAGTAGCCTTGATTACAGCAGCTAAAGTTTTGCCAAATCCTAGTTCCAGCGCAGAACGGCTGATAACAACATTAAAGCTAAAAGAAGTAACACCTGCAGGAATAGTAATTTGCGGCGTAACAGCAGCAGCGCCAGTTGCAAACGCAACGGTACCAGGTGCTAACACACCCGAATTTACCAGGCTAGCAACGGTATCGGTATTAGTCGCTAAATCAATAGTAAACGCACTACTGGTAGCTGACGAAAAATTAATGGTTGCAGGTACAGTTAACTCAGCACCCGTAAGGGTGTAAGTGCTGCCTTGTGCAACATCTATCCTGGCAGGCAGTGTTGCCTTCACCGTTGCAAAAGACTGCTCTTTTACAACTTCATTCAGCTTTTCGTGCTGACAAGAAGTGGCACAAATAGCAATTAGTCCAACAAATGCTATTTGTAGGGGAGTAAAAATTCTTTTCATTTCTTTCTTTGAAATTAATAATATTTTATGAGCAAGAGTCGGTACATCACATTCCAACTCTTGCTTATCTTTTCTTTAGTTTGTAATCCAAACTTTGCCATCTAAGCCCCATGCAGACTGGCGAGGGATATTCAACCAGCTCAAAATTTGGGTAGGGATGTCAGAGTTTTTAGGAACTAATAACGCCAGGTTACTTGAAACAGGCGAACAGATCAAATCTGAGAACGTTTGCCATGAATAACCACCTGCTTGAGCTTGACTTAAAGTAAAGTCAGCAGCAAGAGGGCCTTTATCAGCGATGGTAGTACCAGAACCTTCATCCATTGGCCAATATCCAATTAAGTAAGCGTAGTATGGATGGCTTTGGTCGATAGATTGGTCGCAAGCATATTCTTTAACGATAGCATCAGGTATTGCGGTTTTAAAGATTTTTAACTCCTTAAGTTCTACGTCAATTTTACCAAATGTATGTAATGTGTTATCGCCATCCATCTGGCCAGGAACATAGCCTATACGCAACGGTGAGGCGTTATCCAGATTAACATCTGTGCCGGTTGTAGCTAAAGTGTATGGCGTCGTTGAATAAGGACCCGTGGTTATAGCGCCGCTCCCATTGTTGTTGCCAAAAGCCATGACACCGTCTGTATATACCCTTACTACTTTACTGCCATCCGGCTTTCTTTCAACCACAGCAGTCAAATCATGCCAGGTGTCACCAGTAAAGTTAAGCCCTGCCATCTCTTTACCACCTTTAAAACTACCTACACCAGATAAAAAGAATCTCCATCCATTTTGGAACAAGGCAAAATCCCAACCGGGACCGTTATCGTTACCCCAACCAGTCGCAGGAGTCGAATTGGTAAGACTTGTACCTTTTTTACCTACAAATGCAGGCCATTGATAGTAATAATCGCCACGCGACACGTTAATCGGATTCTTGTGTTTTTTAACTTTAACAGAGATTGTAAAACCAGAAGTATCGCCAAAATTAAAGAAGGTAGATTTTGCAGGACTTACCTGGCCTATACCTTTTTGAGGGTCACCAATAAATCTGATAGCCTTACCAGCATACTGATTGCCCAAAAATGGCTTAGCTAAAAAAGTTTGATTGTAAGTGTCTGCAGCAATTATGGTAAACGTATTAGAGTTTGCATTACTAAAAATTGTTCTGTCGTCTTCAGCAAGAGGAATTGTATATGCACCACCTCTGTTAGAGGTTACTATGATCATCCAATTCTCTTTTCCATAAGTTGGCCTTGATTTAATTGCAGTTAAAATAGCGCCTACTTGCGTATCAAAAGTCTCTATAGCTGCTTTATAGGCAGGATATTGATTATCAAAACCTACTGCTTTACCTGCTGCCTCAATACCTGCAAATTCGCCAACCACCACTTGAGCAGTATCTGTTTTCAGGAAATCAACCATACGGCTTTTTAAAGCGTCGTCGCTTGAAAAGCCTTCTGAAACAGCTGCGCCGGTAGACAAATTATTTTTAAACGCAGCAGATGCTGAAAATACTGCTGTGCGGAAATTTGGTCTTACTGATTTTATCCGCTGGAATATCGGAGGATAACTTGCCAAAGCATTACCTGCAAAATCTTCAGTTAATACGTTGTGTTTTTCTTTCTTAACACCAGTAATCATATCAGCCCAGTTAGACGCGTCAGTCTGAATAGTATCAGACAGTGACGTCCAGCTGTAAATAGCATGAGGAAGCAGGCTCTTAAGATTTGGAATATTCGCGTCTCTAACTGATACACCTCTCGCCCCATCTGCGATAATGTATAATACCTTCGGTGTTTTATACACCACTTTGGCTGTATCTGGCTTCAGTGGTGGTACCATTTTGCCGTAGTCATGCTTACATGACGAAGCAAAAGCCAATAGAAAAAGTGATGCACCAAATAATTTGGTTTTAAAATTTTTCATATTTTATATTCTAAATTAAGTTCGTTCGGTTTATAAAGGGTTATCTATACTCTTGCAGCACAATAACTTACTAATATTACTAACACAAATGTAACAATATTATTATTATTCAAATGTAACTCTAACAATATTATTTTTTGGCTGGTTATCAAACAATGAAAACGATCCCATAATTAACAAAGCTCGTTTGTTATCTGCCGATTTTGTTTCGTAAATATCTAATATTACACCATCTACGTTACCAGTATTATTATATAATTCTTGCAGTCCACCAGTGGAATTGAGTACGGCAAAGCCATTACGTATTACACCATCATATGATCTGAAGCTACCGTTAATTACTGCTAAGCCATCATCCAACAATTTAGCAAAAACCGGGATACCGCCACCAAACACTTTAGCCGTGAAAGTATCGTCAATAGATCCGTCATAATTTAAACGAACCATATATTGGCTGGCTTTGCCATTAAAATTATTAAACGCACCAACAACAAGATATTTATTTAAAACAGCATTGTAGCTAACGAATGCGATTGGCTGATCTGGGCCCGTACCTATATTAAAGGAATTATCCCTTGTTTTTCCGTCAGGGTTTAATCTGATCATAGCGGGAGCTGCTGCATCATCGAAAGTAGTAAATCGGCCATATACCAAGATCTTACCATCAGCGTGCATTATCGTGTTAATAGGACCATTTGCCCCAGATAAACTTGCGCCAGGATGATTTTTATAACCAGGTTTGTTTTCATCAAATCTCCAGGTTTTATCTAAAGTACCGTCATCATTAAGACGGGCCAACTGGCGAACTGCCGTACTATCAACTACAGTACTATCTTTAGCATCATAGGTGTTAGCGGCATAATTACGCGTAGTAAGGTATTCAAAATTACCGGTGACAACCATTTTGTTTGTACCTACCGGATATATGTGTGTAACCGTACCACCAGTAAAGCCAACGTTAAATGTTGGAACGTATTTGGTTCTCAACAAATAAGTTGTAACCTGCATAGTATCAATCAAACCATTGGTTTGAATTTTTGCTATACGGCTAACGTTACCGCTTTGCTGTGCATAGGCAGTAAAGTCGCCAACTACATAATAATAAGGGCCAACCTGCGCTATGTCGTAAATAGGAGCGTTTGCACCAGCACCTACCTGGAATGATCTATCCCAAGAACCGTCAGCAAATGTTCTAACAATACGGTTTGTCTTAATTACTAAGCCTTGATTATTATAGTTATCAAAGTTGCCGACTATTATCATCTGAGTTGTATTTGGAACCGGGAATGCTTTTACTACGAAAGCGTTTGCTCCTGTTGCTCCGGTCGGGTTGTTATAAGTAGGGTCAAGATTAACCTTCCCTAATACTGTAAACCTCGGGCCGAAAACCAATTGACCATCAACAACAAACGCAGTAATACCAGAGCTTGCATTGCCAGGAACCTCCACCTTAATACCGGTAGATGTTATTTCTTTTATTGTTCCCTTCTGTCCGTTAAACAAGAAATCCAATTTGCCTTTGTATGCTTCTAAGCCGGTTGCAGCTATGCTTACTATAGTGCCGGGGCTGCCAGATGAAGGTACCGGAATTTGTTGAGGGTCTGTTGATATCCCAAGTGGAGCCTTCGCATCAGCATATGGATTGTTAAAAATCTGCTGTGGTTTTTTACAGCTGCTAACAAACAAGCCCGCAGCGATCATCAATAAACCTGTATATTTAAGTTTCATATTTTTTATTTTAATTTCAAAACATCTTAAAATAGGACTTTCTTCTTCCTCCTCTTATCTGCTCAAAATAACCTCATCCGAAAAGTCAAAGGACATTCCAAACTGATCCATCATAGTCTCATTCATTCTAAGTTCACCGGTGGTATTAGGGTTCGACTTAGGATCGCTGGCTCCCGGATACCAAACCGCCAAAGTGTGTACAACACCATTGGTAGGATGTATATCTGATGACGCAACGGCAGCTGCACCACCATAAAAATATGATGGGTTTGATGGATCTGTCACACTTGTTATACATAATTGACGATATCCGGAATATTTCACCGTGTTTGCGGTATAGAATACAACGCCAATATTAGACAAATCTGACCCGTTGTAGCCATAATAATAGCCACCAGGATATAACGGACGCAAGTTAAAGTCCAACTGGGGATAATCTTTCAGATAATATGACCCCTTAAACATATAACGCATCAAATATTTTTTCCAGATCGGGCCGGGAATATCTGACAACTGTTTAATTGTATCCTTATGCAAAGTAAACAGCATCTCATTTAAACCAAATGCCAAGTATTGGTCTGTGCTGTTAACTAAACCGATAGTTCTTCTTATAACCTCATCTGTCGGTGCAAAAAAGGTTATATTTTCTTTGGAAAATACGTCTTCCATACCCGCTAACTTTACAATTTGAGCAATGGTATCAAACTGCGGCTTTGATTGCAGATATTGAAGCATTGTTCCATTAAAGTTAGGGTTTGCAAGCCCGCCGTCTTTATAATACTTATCTTTTGAACAAGATGATACCGTTACGATCAGCATCGCTGAACAAACTATCGGTACAATGTATTTTCTAATAATAGTTTTCATGCGCATAATTAAATTATTCGATACCAGTTCCTCTCCAATATGCATTCAATGTCATATACGGATTGTTAGTTAAAGCAGATTGGTCAATTGGCCATGTCCAGCCACCTCTTGAAAATTTATCTTGAGTAAGCGGGTTATCTGTATATTGCTTGCTCATAATTCTTTTAGTACGAACCAAATCGAAATAATGAGAACCTTCACCCATTAACTCTTTAGCACGTTCCCAGAAAATGGCATCTTTTAAACCTTTAGGGCTATCGTCATCGCCTACAGCAGAAGGATATAGCGTTGCTGACCATCTACCTCTAACAATATTTAACTCACTAACAGCCTCCGCGTGTCCAAGTTCAGCAGACGCCTCAGCATGCAATAGTATCGCATCAGCATATCGCATAATCAAGAATGTAGCATCAGGTATAGCGTTGTTTAACGGATTAGTTGAGTCAAGAAACGTATTACCTGCGAACTTTTTCATTTGGAATGTCTCGGCATTTTGATTAAATGGATCATCAAACCAAACATTCAACCTGTGATCTTGTGCATCTGGGTAAAGTTTCTGCATATAAGCAGCGGTAAATACACATGGGCTTGTACGCCAGTCGTATTCTGGCAATCTGTATGGGAAGTGAATAAAGCTTTCCCCAAAAGGAGCGTAAGAGAATACCTGGCTACCGTTATAGTTAACAGTAGTATACAACTCGAATAAACTTTCTTCTGAGCGACCTTTAGTTACGGTATTCCACTCAGCTTCTGGAAGCAAGCGGAAAGCATTACTAGCTTCTAATTCTTTACCCAGATCCTCAGTAGCTTGATAATATTTCAATTTGTTAGATGGATCGAACCCAGCGTTCCACATATACATATTCATCAATAAGCCGTAAACTGCGCCTCTTGATGCACGAACACCTCTTAAAGACGGGTTGGTTACAGCCCATGGCAAATCAGCCTTACCTGAAACTAAATCACCTATACACTTATTAACAACAGAAACCATATTTTCTCTTGGAAGAGGATCTTTTTGGTAAGGTGTTGTATAGTATGCCACATCCCCATATAATCTCACCATGAAGAAGTAGCAATAACAACGTATGAATTTGGCTTCTTCAATATACGCTTTAGTTTGCTCAGCGTTTACACCTGGGATACCGTCATTTAACTTGCTCACTAATATATTGGCTTGCTGAATTACTTTGTAGTATTCATTCCAAGTAGTAAGGTTATTAAATTTGTATTGATTGGTTACACCATTATAACTCGGTTGCAACGCATTAAGCAAAAAACGATCATTTACTGCAGTTGACGGAATAGTTTGAAAACCGGTTGTTGTACCAGAGAAAGCAACTAATCTGGTATGGCCACCAAGCTGTCCAACGTCTAACCTTAATTGTCTGGTACCTACAGTATTGCTCGACGGAATCACCTCGCCTGAGCGGAATTCGCCTGTTGCGCCGGCAGTATTAGTTTGCGCATATTTATCAAATAGCGAACCGTACATGTCGGTTATATTTGTCTCGACATCATTAGCCGACTGGTAATAATTGTTACCAGTAAGCTTATCAATAGGCGTGATGTCAAGGAATTTCTTACAGCTATATTGAGATGCAATCATCACCATCAATAAGCCAATAACAATCTTTTTCATATCTTATCTTCTCTAATTTGAATTAAAATGTAACGTTAAATCCAAAAGTATAGGTACGTGGGTTTGGATATGCTCCATTAACGTCTTTACCTAAAGCATTCACGTTTTCAACGTTAGGGCCTGAATATGGTGAAAATACTGCCATATTAGATGCTGACACATAGGTTCTTACGGTATTAAGGCCAATACGCTTAACAAAGTTTTTAGGTAATACGTAAGCTAATGTAACTTGGTTGATTTTAAAATAGCTACCATTTTCCTGAAACAATGTTTGTTCAGATCTAAAGTTGTTCATATACGACTCATGTGCGTAGTTATAAACATTAGCATATCTGGCACTCGCGTCGCCTGTTCCACGCCAGATATTTAGATCATTAGCTGTAGGAACCGCAGTTGTACCGTATGGGTTACTCAATTGTAATAACCGTTGAGCTAATGAAGCATTTATAACCGACCTTACAGCTGTATAAGATGAATAAATATTTAACGAGAACTGTCCATAACTAATTGTGTTGCTAACACCACCTGTTAATAATGGTTGAGTGTTACCGCTAACTTGTCTGTCTCTCGCATCGATTACATAATCATGGTTATAGTCAACTAACCTGGCATCACCACCTTGGTAAGAATATCGCGGACCTTGATTACTATTTCCGTTTCTTAATCTTAAACCTGTAACCGGATCTACTGGTACATCAGCCGTAGTTGCGTAGACACCATTATTAGTAAACAAATAGTTAGATAATGAGTTTCTACCTACGCGTTTTGCAAGATATTGGCCGCTGATAAATAGCGCGTTATTCTGGCTTGTGTTAATATCAATGTATTGACCATTATACTGAGGCGGCAATTTCACCAACACGTCATAGTTCAACATTAAGGTCCATTGTAGTTTACTGCTCTTACGTAAAGGGCGAATAGTCAATGACAACTCATAACCATAGTTAGTCAATGCCGCATCATTACTTACGTAAGTACCGAAACCTAAAACGTTAGGTAACTGGCTTGTGAACAAATCCTGAGATACCGCTCTATAATAGGTATCGAAGATCAAATCCAACTTGCCGTTAAACATACCTGCATCAAAACCAAGGTTGTATTGAGTTACGTTTTTCGATTTCAAATAAGGATTTGGAATTTGGCCAAAGTCAATACCTACACGAGGAAGGTTATTGTAGAAACCATTTGGATTATATTTACCATAAATATCCTGTAAAGCTCCAACCGGATAAATGTTCAGACCCGCAGTTAACCTTAAGTCAGCATAATCTAACCATTTAGATGTTTTGTTGGCAATCCAATCTTCTTTAGTGATATTCCATTTAAAACCAGCAGAAGGATCTTTAGTATATGGATCTGCCGGACCGTTAGCTGAAGAACCATCTAAACGATAGGTAATATCAAGGATATATTTCTTCTTATAGTCGTAGGTAAACGCAGCAGCAAGCGCAGCTGTCCTTAAATTTTGGAAAGTATTTAATACCCCGCCACCTTTTGTCAGTTTACCATCGTATCCTGTAGGCCCCTCATACTGGTCATTCGGAGTACCATAGATACGAGTATAATTAGCTTGGAAATTAGTTATATAAACCTCATCAAATACGTTAAGGAACAAGTTGTGTTGACCAAGCGATTTGGTATAAGAAATATTATTACGGTTATATAATACAGCAGTAGTTTGATACTCATTATCTATTTGCGCATACTGTGCATTTGCAGCAGCAGGCAAAAATTTATCTGTATTATCTATTGTATAATCATAACTACCAGATGTTTGTAATTGCAAGCCTGGGACTAACTCGTAGTTAGCGTTCATGTTTACAAAAATCTCTTTAGGGCCTGCGCTTTGTCTAACATCTAAGGTGCTTAATACATCGCTGGTAGCCAATAAGAATGAGGGGCCCGGGCTTAACGAAGAGTTATTTACGCTATTTGCAACTATATTTTGCAACACGCCGGTACCACTACCTGTTCTGATCTTACCCAATGACGCTCTAACCGAACCAAAGAAACCTAATTTCGTAGTCGGTTTAAACTGCATATTCATATCCAAACTGTAATTTTCAAACCCTGTATTTTGTACGATACCGGTTCTTGAAAAATACTTTAAATTGGCCTTATAATTGAATTTATCATCACCACCATCTAACTCAACGTTTTGGGTTGTGTTAAACTGATCTGAATAAAAAATAGATTGCCAATTAGTTGAGTTGTTATAAAAAGCATTCAAACTATCTGCAAGAAATGGAGTATTAGTTAGTTGATATCTATCATTATTTATAGCATATTGATTGATTTGAGCAATTCTAAATGCACGTTCTGAATCACCACCTAAGGTTGAACGCAGTTTAGGCACTTTTGATACGGTAAAATTTGAAGTCAATTTTACTTGCGGTATTTTAGATCTACCCCTTATGGTGGTAATCAAAATTACACCATAAGCACCCCTTGAACCATATAATGCCGTAGCTGTTGCGTCCTTTAACACCTCCATGCTCTGTATATCTTCTTGAGCAATCAATGACAATGGGCTTACACCTGAGCCTTGTTGATCGAAACCATACTGTGATGCCTGATCAGCTGTCAACGGAATACCATCAATAATATATAATGGTGACGTTGGTTGCAAGAAGGTGTTATCACCGCTACCTGTAGTAGAAATCGTAGATAAACCACGAATATTAACTGAACCACGTAAACCAGGAGCACCTGTGTTATTTTGAATATTCAAACCCGCAACTTTACCTTGTAACAATTCCTCAACGTTACCTACCGGGTTATCCTGAACTTCTTTACCGGTAATGATATAAGAAGAACCAGTTGTTTGGTCACGTGTACGTTTTACGTAACCACGGATTACGACGTCGTTGGTTATTCTTGTATCGGTTTCCAAAGTAATATTTAACAGCACCTGACCAGGTTTTAACTTAATGGTTTGTGCTGCATAACCTACGATAGAAAATGTTAGTGTTGCCCCATCATCAACAACTACAGAATATTTACCATCTAAATCAACTTGTGCTATACCCTTGCCGCCTACAGATACCGTAGCACCTGTCATTGGCTCTTTGGTTGCCTTATCCGTAACGGTACCTTTCACCGTTACCTTTCTAGTTTGTGCTATCAGATTCTGGCAAAGAAATAAGCAACAGAAAAAGATGAACGGCCAAATAATTTGTTTTCTCATTGTATATTAGTTTTAGTCATTAGGGTTCTAATCATTGTCAAACTTAGGGTTAACTGTTTTAAAGTGGAATACGATTTCCCAATCACCCTGTTCAAAAATTCTGAAATTCTGGGTAATACCTCCCACTAATGTTATGTTACCAGAAGCTACACGACTGTAAGTCAAATTAATTTGAGCCATATCGCCGCCGGTTAAGTTAGTAACACCACCCGCTGTAAACTTGGTCGGGATTTTTGCCAACGGTATTGGATATGCGACGTTGTATTCTACATATTCCGGGTAAACATCCCCACCAGGTGTACCATCTTTCTTAAATCCATGAATCTGATCCTGCCATTTAGTCAGGTTGAATTTGGTTGGGCTGATCGCTACCGAATCTTTATTTAAAACCTTGATCCGCAACCTGTGGCCTTTAGCTGCATCGTTGGTCGGATCACCTGGTTTGTCAACAAATTTCCTAATATATAAATAAACCAAACCTGTGTTCTGGTTTCTCGGGTCGGTCATATATTGGTTGGTTGTTTCGCCTTTAATGTTGTATAACGCATCCGGATAGTTATAGGTAAGTATATGACCTCCCGGAGTAGTTGTGTTACGCTCACCGGTAATAGTATTATAATCGGCCACCGGATAATAAGGCTGGTCAACTCCCGGAGTGAGTGTCAAGTTAGTGATTGTTCTTGTACCACCACTATTGGTTATCTTAATATCAAAGAATCTTTGATCTTGCGGATAAACTACCGAGTCGGACGGTTTGATATTGTTCCTGTTAGCTGTATACCAAAGTACCAGGTCACCGTTACCCCTAACCTCTAACATCGGGTGATTTTCCAGATGTCTTTTAGCTTCTATTTGAGCCAGGCTGGTTTCTTTACCGGTATACTCCTGTGTCCAAACTAAGGTAGGTTTTACAGCAAGCATATCGCTCGCGTCACGGCCATCCCCGAATCTCGGATTTTTAATCGTGAAAGTTATCGGGAAGCTCGAGTTGTCCGAGTTAAATATATTTCCACCACCCAATACAGTGGTCCTTCCTAATGTGGGTGTAAATGACTTAGTGGTATAATCAGCCTGTGTACTCAGGTAATTTTTCTCGTCCGGAAGGTTGTACAGTTTTCTACATCCTCCAGAAAAAGCAACTACAGCTGCTAACAATACAAAAGCTTTATATTTTATTGTGTTTTGCATAACGTTGTTTACTTTAAACTTTTTCTTCATCTTGATTAATTAGACCGTAAGTTCATTGTCCATTCAGATATCTGGAACAGCGTCTGACTTGAGCTACCTGTACCTACTTGTAATATCACCAGACGGTAACCTGTATAAGCCACGTTATTAGTGAAATCAAATCTTTTTTGTTGATAATTGGTAGTCCAATCCTGGTCTTGACGAACATCTAATTGTACCCAAACAGCATTTGGATTTGGTCCATATTTATCATTAAATAATGGATTTGTCAATAATACCCATGGGTTAGGATCTAAAGTCGCTTCTATCTTAAATGCTCTAGGGTCACGATCTCGGTAAAGTTTAGAGTCGTTCGCTGTTGTCATGGTATAAGCATTAGCTACTGCCGGATGCGCAGGAATCCAATATAAACTTGGGTAGTAGTTACTACCAGCATTAACGTTTGAAATAAACTTGGTTAACACAGAACCGTCAAGAGCTTTTTTGAAAGTCTCACCTGCAGACACCTGACCATCATAATATTGTGAAGCAGTTGGCCAGTATGGAAACAATAAGTCTGTCGACAAATTCCAGGCAACCGGCGGAGGTGGCACAAGAGTCATTCTTGCTACATACTCGTCGAATCCAAAAGTATGATCTGGTTTCAACAAGTGTACAATGCCATTCTTTGTTTTGATGTTAACTGATGTTGTTTGGGTTTTAGACCATTTAGCAACAAATAAACTTCTTTTAGTGTCAGAATATTCAATTGCCTCAACACCTCCGTTCTGGAAACCTTCTGCATCAGCAAAAATACGCTGCCCATGCATCGGAAAACCACCACGCACACTGTTTACAGTTTGTCCATCACCTATCGCGAAATCACTAGCTCTATATTCATTTCTGATAATATACATTGAAACTAATGTGTCTAACGCAGCACTATCACGTTTTGCTTTTTCGATATTCTTAGACCCTACCACGCCAGTTGTACCTGCGGCCAATTGGCTTAGATAAACCGGACCTTGCCCGCGAGATTTGCGCAAATCGTTTAAGGTTTGCACTGCTATCTGGAAGCTTGAATTTGACGGAGCAAATAAGGTAACTGTACTGTCAGTTAATATTTGTTTCATCCCTGCAAACTTGTTAACAAGCATTAGCAATGAATCGTAAACCCCCGTTTTACTTTTCAGGTATTCATAAGTAGTTAAGTTGGTGGTATTTACAACCGGTACTGCATCATGCATACCCTTTTCAGGTTTACATCCAGTTTGAAATATTGTCGCAGCAAAAACAATTGCTACTAAATATTTTCCGAATAAAATTGATCTTTTCATGTCTCTATGCTCTTTCTGTTATTACTTCCAATATGAATTTTGTGTTAACAAAGAATTCTGCGCAAGTATGTCGCGAGATATAGGCCAGAATATACCACCTGAATTGATCAGTTGCATAAACTGCGGATTATTCTGCTTGATCTTCTCATATCTGATCTTATCATACCAGTGGTCGCCTTCACCCATAAATTCTTTTTGGCGTTCTTTAAAAATAGCCTCTATTAAGCTTCCGTGAACATTTGGGTTATAAGCCACATAGTCAGATGCACTGCTATTGGTCAAACCTTGTTGGTCAACATTATATCTTAATTGTCTTATTCTGTTTAAATCGGTTGTTGCTAAGGTATTTTCGCCTAATACGGCATATGCCTCAGCACGTAATAAGGTAACATCTTCCAAACGCGTTAATAAAATAGCGCTTGAAAATATTCTGAATGAAGAAGAAGCAGGATCGCTTGCTCCACCCTGAATAACCCTTATTTTAGCAAAGATCGGGTACTTACCAAGAAAATTGGCGAAGTAACCTTTTGTAGTACCGGTTAGCGCGTCTGAGTGGACAGTACCGGTAGTATCAATATTGAAACGGGCATCGTTCGTTTCTTTAAAGATAGATAAGATTGAATCCTTTGGTACATAAATATCAGGTACGTTTTTGTTAACTACCGGCTGAGCTAAAGTCAACGACTCAATGTTGCCGGTAAAGGAAGCATCCTGATTATTCCAAGTGAAACTAAGCGCAAATAGCTGGTTATCGTTAGTGCTGTTTGTATTTGTATAAAACAAACCATTAGGAGCACATAACGTCGCCGTGTTAGTATATGACATGTCATATTTAGTATTGTACTCTGTTAACACTTTCTTAGTGTATCTAACAACGTCGACATACTTACCTTGCCAAGCAGCAACATGACCTAACATTGCGTAAGCTCCTAATTTAGTAATTAAGGCTCCGCTCCATCTGTTTCTGTCTTGATTGTAGTATAAGCCGGGCTGTTGCAAATCGTTATTGCTGTAATAATATGGCAAATCAAGTGCAGCAGCTTCCATTTCTGATTGAACAAAAGTTAGGACAGCGTTTTGGTCAGTCCGTGGACGGTTTTCAAAGCTTCCATCACGTGAAGTTAGGATCAATGGAACATCACCCCAGATTCTTGCCATATAGAAGTATGCAAAAGCTCTTAAAAACCGAACCTGGGCAATGTCTACAGTCATGTTATTTGCGGTATATCTAAGGTCTTTAGCTTTAACCTCAGGTATACGTTCTAAAAATGTATTAGCAGCATTAACTACAGCGTAGAATCTTCTCCAGTTTGATAAATTATTCAATAACGGATAAGACGCATTCAGGTTATTGGCGATAACTGCTTTCAAATCCTGACGGATAGGGCTCGCAAAATTACCCATGCGTACATCACCATATATCCAATGACCATTATTTTCTGCAAGTGCTGCTCTGGTTAACCCGTATACACCCATGATACCAGCGCGGGCATCCTCTAATGTATTCCAATAATTGGTCTCACTTACAACACGTGATGAGGTCACATCTAATGTCTTCTTACAGCTATTTGCGATAACAGTAAGACAGATAAGACTCAGCAAAATTATTTTTTTCATTTCATCTCTGTTTTAACGGTATTCAATATTATTTGTCTACGACTATGAATTAAAAATCTACCTTAACTCCCAATGTATATATTCTAGGGATTCGTATTCCGTAGCCAGTATCATAACCGGTGTAATCTACCAACTCAGGATCTTGACCGGTATAGTTAGTTAATGTGAACACATTGTTTACACTACCGTATACATAGAACCTGTTAACATTTGGAGATTTTTTCTTCATTACACTCGTTAAGTCATAGCCCAACTGTAAAGTACGCAGTTTAATAAATGAAGCGTTCTCTAAGAATAGGTCTTGATTAACCTGGTATGGAGCAACTGCACTTGCAGGGTTATAAATTGGATATTTTGAATAATCGCCTCTTTTTTCCCAGAAAGTGATCTCTTTTACCGAGTTGATATTATTTAAACCTTCGCGGTTATAGAAATCAAATCTGTTAGCCATATCCTGGTTTAATAATTGACGGCCCAGGTTATAATAGAAATCTAAGCTTAACGACCATTTTTTATAACCAAAAGTATTTGACCAACCACCTGCAACAGTTGGTAATGCATGTCCTTTTAAAGTTCTGTCGGCATTAGTGATTTCGTTATCGCCGTTAATATCTGCCCATCTTGGATCACCAGTTCTCATAACGATACCGTTATAGGTCATAGCTTTACCACTAGCAACCGGAACTTCAGCGTCAGTATTGTAAATGCCGCGGTTAGTCAATAACCAGTAACTATCAACTGATTTACCTACTTGAAGTAATCTGTCATTACCATATGCATCACTAATAGCAACTTGGTTTAAACCACCAGGCAATGCGGTTAAAGCATTGTGGTTAAAGTTCATATTGATGCTGGTAGTCCATGAGAATTTATTTTCAGCTGGGAAAATAACTCCGGTAATGCTAGCGTCAAAACCAGTGTTACGGATAGCCATACCGTTTTGGATAATTGAGGTATAACCATATTCAGCTGCCGATGGAACACCTAACAACATGTTTTTATCATGTTTGTAATATGCCTCTACGCTTACCGATAAACGTTTGTTTAAGAAAGTTGCGTCAAGGCCTAAATTTGCCTGATCTGTATATGCCCATTTAAGGTTATATGGGACATAGCCTGATGAGTACGGACGGGTTAAGGTACCCAAGCCGTCATATCCAGGAGTAATAAGGTTGCCTGCAAAACCGATGAAGGCGGTGTATTGAGGGCCCTGTGAGTAATTATCAAAATACTCGTATTTGCCCATTCTGCCGGCACTGGCGTGTAATCTAAACTCAGATATGCTGCTTTGATCCTCAAATAATTCTTTTTTCAAATCCCAACCTGCACCTATAACTGGTGAATAATACCAGCGGTTAGTAGGCTGTTGAGTTGAAGCACCATCAGCCCTCAATGTTACTGAGAAAGTATATTTGTTTTTCAGCAAATAATCAACTTTACCATAAAATGCAAGTTGGTTGTTTCTGGTATGATCCAAAAATTTGTAAACCAATTGGCTCTGGAATACGGTTGGGGTAAGATAGTCATCTCTATTTGGGTCCGAGTTTAACAAGTTTAACTTGATAAAGTCGTTACTTCCTTTATATGCATAAGCATACGTATATCTTGAGAAGTCATACTGGAACATATTACCAGCAGTGAACTCAAATTTATTATCATCGTTTGGTGCGTACTCATAAGTAGCTACGTTGTCGATTGTTGTACGATCATTGTAACCAAAATAGTTAGACGCGTAGTTTGTTGTTTGCAGTAAAGTTCTTGGATAGAAAATATCGCGGTAACCTTCGTTATAATCTATATTGTAAGTAGTTACAAACTTGAATTTACCCAAGTCTATTGCAAACTTAGCATAACCGTTTACAACGTTGGTTGTATTATTGTCAAAACCATCATCAAACTGGGCTAAGTAGTTAGCATAGTTAGCTTTGTTTGGAGCTATTGGCGTACTCAAGTCTGGTATATAATTAACCTGGGCAAGCCTGTCACGGATATTTTTGTTCCGACTGCGTAGTATATGATTCGCGTTAACTACAGAGCTAAAAGTAAACCAGTCTAATGGTTTCATATTTAACAAGAAACGCGCATTATAACGGTCAAGGCTGGTATTGTCTGCAGCACCCCCGCTTTTGGTATCACCTAACTGGAAGTTGAAGTTTGCTCTTTCGTCGCCACCACTGATGCTAGCGTTTACACTGTAAATGCCCGTGCTTTTGTAGTAAAGGTCATTCCAGTTAGAAGGGCCATAAAAAGCGTTATTTAACGAGTCGCTCAAAAACAGTGGATAACTGTCATCAGGTGAGAAAGCTCCGTTAGCAGCATATTTCTTATAAAACTGCTGTCTAAAAGCATTTTCAAAAGCACCGTTAACGGTAGTAACAGCATGAGGAGTTGCTACACCAGCATAACTATCAAAAGTGATTCTTCTTTTAAGAGAAGCTCCCTTGCTGGTGATAAGGATAACACCATTTGCACCTTTAGGGCCGTAAATTGCGGTTGCGTCTATACCTTTCAATACCCTGATTGACTCAATGTTCGGCATATTGATGATAGACAGCAGATTAGTAGCAGGACCAATCCTGTCATACTTGTATTGCTGAATATCAAATGCATAAGGGTGGTCACCAACTAATTGAACACCATCAAGCACAACAAGAGGCTGTGTCTGGTAAGTTTCACGCGCAGACAGTAAGGGCTGCGAAGTGCCATGGATAAACATGTTTTGAATGGTTCCCGGCTCGCCGCTTGGTTCATTAACATATACACCCGCAGCATTACCTTTTAAATACTGCTGCAAAGAAATTGCAGGGAATGTAGACAGCGATACGGGATCTAGCTCATTCGTTTTAGACTCAAGCCTTCTTCCAATAGCATTCTTTGGCGGCTTAATGGCCACATTCGAATCCATCGTTGTCGTATCTTTACGAGTAGTATCGCGTCCCACTCTGGCGGCACCCCTTAGATGGATACCCCCTTTTGTTTTGGTGTGATTTGAGACACGTGCAGGCATGGCCGGATCGCCAAAGGAGTACGTTGTTGTACATAACACACCCAGGAAAGTTATAATTGCAATAATGCGCATAACAGATAATTAAGTATTAACTGATTAAAAAAACTGGTTATTAATTGATTGTTGTAATGGAATATATTTAATATCAACGCCTTGACCATCAACCTTCTTTAAGGGTTAATATCGTAGCGCGAATATTGAAATACCGATAAAATCGTCTGGTTCGCCAGGGCCCATCAAAATTTCCCTGAAAAATCAACACAGACACACGTCAGTTGATTATTCAGAAAATAATGGTAAGCAGCGCCGGAAGGATTTGCTCCAAGGGGTTTTTGTAAAATTTTGATCATAGCTGGTTTATAATAGTAAATAAATCGATTGTTAGGGTAATAATTAAAATTGGTTATTATAATTGGTCGCGAAAAGCCCCAAATCCTGCTGTGGGTGACTATTCACTTTGACAATGATACAATAATAATTTAATATGTTCAAAATTAATTTTAAAATATTCTGATTTTTTAGGACAAAGCTTATAAAAGAGCTAATTTATTACCTAAAAGCGTGATTTTGAGCACAAAACTAGCCTAAAAACTCGGCAAATAAACGGTTGTCTTTGCGCAAAAATGCTATTGTTTGGCAAAGATTTTCCACATTTTATTACCTGTGCCGATTATTATATTAGATATTTTGTTAATAAGTATAAACTCTATTATCATTAGTCGTTTAAACAATTGCAGCGTCTATCCAAGCATCTGAAAGTCAGCTTTATATGCATCTAGGTATTATATTGTGTCATTTTCATACCAGCATTAACTTATCATTCGCCTTATTTTCTTCGGTAACAAAATAAGTTGCTAAAAAGTCAGGCTTTTTATATTAACTTTCCGCAATAAATAAACCTAACCACAATATATAATGATATCAAAAAAACTTCTTATTAAACTGGGACTGTTATGTTCAGCTATTCTGTTGTTTTCTTTTGTTCCAAAGGCTGATGACCCCATAGACAAACTAGTTGCAGCATTGCAAAAGTGGTCAGATGCCAATCCGCAAGAAAAAGTTTACCTGCATACAGATAAACCATATTATGCTGTAGGCGATACTATTTGGTTTAAAGGCTATGTAACCGTCGGCAGCAGGCACCAGCTATCTGCTTTAAGCCATGCTTTGTATGTTGACCTTATCACCCAGAACGACTCGCTGGTACGTACCCTAAAGTTACCCGTTACAACTGGAATGGTAATAGGAGACTTTGTTTTAGGCGACGACCTTATGCCAGGTAACTATCGTATACGTGCGTACACACAATGGATGCGTAATGCCGGTGATGATTACTTTTTTGATAAAACCTTCACCGTTGGCGATCTGGATAACGACAATGTAATCACCAAAGCGAATTATCAATATAAAACAGTTAATAATAAAATGACATTAGCGGCATTGCTGACTTATACAGATGAGGCAGGGAGGGCATTTGCAGATAAAAAAGTTAAATACCAGGTAGTTATTAATAAAGAGGTAGTTGATACTAAGATTGCTCAAACTGACGCATTGGGCAATTTGCTGATCAATATAGACAACGACAAAAAGGCAAGCCTGGCTGGTGCTTATATCCGCACTATCGTAGAAAATAAAAAAAACACATCTATTGTACGAGATTTCCCTATAAAAGCAATATTGTCACAAAGTGATGTGCAGTTCTTTCCCGAAAGTGGCAATATGGTTAATGGTATACCGTGCCGCGTTGCTTTTAAAGCCGTTGGCGTAGACGGATTAGGCACCGACGTAAAAGGCAAGATAGTTGACGACTCGAATAATGAGGTAGCTCAGTTTGAATCAACACATGCAGGCATGGGCAGTTTTATCATCCGGCCCGAGGCTGGAAAACATTACACCGCTGTAATTGCTTTCGCAGATGCTACTACTAAAAATGCACCCTTGCCTGATGCAGTTAATGATGGTTTTATTCTAGGCGTATCTCAACCTAACAAAGACAGTATACTGGTCAGAATCTACGCATCGGCTAATCAGCTGGCTTCCGCGCCGACGCTTAATTTTATCGGGCAAACCAACGGCGAGGTGATTGTAGCTTCACCGATCAAAATCACACGTGCCATCAATTCAATTTGGCTGGAAAAAAAGCTTTTCCCAACGGGCATTGCTCAATTTACCATTTTTACCGCTACAGGCGAGCCTTTAAATGAGCGTATAGCTTTCATTAAAAGCGATGATATGATGAAAGTAAACCTAAAGTCGGCGAAAAGTACGTATAAAAGCAAAGAGCCCATAACTATAAATCTGAACGTGCAAGATAGCAAGGGAAAAGCCCCGCTGGGGGGCAACTTCTCTGTATCAGTAGTTGATGAGACCCGTGTACCGTTTGATGAGAACGCAGAAACCACCATCTATTCAAACATGCTCCTATCGTCTGATCTAAAGGGATATATAGAAAAGCCCAATTATTATTTTGCCAAATCAGACGACGATGTAGATAAGGCGTTAGATAACTTAATGCTTACTCAAGGATATCGCCGATTTACATGGAAAGAAATACTCGGCGGAGCCGATAAGCAACCGGCTTTTGAGGCTGAAAAACTTGGCACTAAAATATCCGGAACGGTTTATACACTCGGTAAAAAACCTTTACCTGGAGCCGAAGTGACCTTAGTGTCCCTAAGAGCCAATATCGCCCAAACTACTACATCAGATGCAAATGGAAGATTTAAGTTTGAAAACATCGTTGTAAAAGACAGCATCAAATTTGCTGTTCAAGCCAGATTGAATAAAAGCGATAAAACTATCATAACGCTTGATACACTTCCAAGAATGCGCGTGAGTAAAAACAAGAATTTGGCCGACATTACTACAAATATAAATGCCACGTTAAAAGACTATTTAGAAACCGCCAAAAAGCAGGACGATTTTTATGAAAAGACCGGACAGATGGATAAAGTGAGACGTTTAAGAGAAGTGAGAATTACCGCGTTTCGGGCCAGGCAAAATTCCAATGTAGCGCCCCAGGGGATGTTTAAACTAATGGATGAACAATCTGCTGATCAGATCATTACATTTCCTGAAGATGAAGCCGAGAGTTGCATAACCCTGGCAATGTGTTTACAAGCCCGCATTCAGGGAGTAATGATTCAGCAGGGCAAAAATGGCAGCGAATTGTATGATATGGTATTAAAAAAAGATCTCAGTTTAATTCTCAACGGGCAGATGATTACTAACGCTGATGAGATCGCCGACATTTTGGATAGCAGTGTGCCGCCGCAGGACGTTGCTAAAATAGAGGTTGTAAGACACAACGTAGCTGCCCGCAATTCATTGGGAAATAATGACGCAGGATATGTTTTGATTTTAACCAAGCTGGGTACATCACGTAAAACATATAACCCAAGCATTGTCAATATTACGCCTAAAGGGTATAATAAAGTCCGTGATTTTTATTCACCTAAATATAAACCGGGTATTAACGACAAAGAGTCCGACCTGCGTACAACGGTGTACTGGAACCCTTATTTAAAAACTGATGAGCAAGGCCAAACTTCATTCAGTTTCTATAATGCTGACGGCCCAGGCACTTATAAAGTCATCATTGAGGGTATTGACGCAGCCGGAGAACTCGGCCGCCAGGTTTATCGCTATACAGTAAAATAGCGGTAATATCAAGAAGAAAAAAAAGCCGTGGGACTGTCCCATGGCTTTTTTTATCATTATTTATGACTGATGATCCGAAATATCTGCTCCGGGGTCTGGTCTGCCTCAATAAAGGGAATGTTCTTCTCTTTAGCCATTTGTTCAAACCAATCTCCCCACGTTATAAAACCATCATCATTTACATCCATTAGTGGTGTAGGCCTGTCGGGACTCGTTAAGCGTTTCTTTTGCAATTCAGCGTCAATCCTGAGGAAATAAACCCTGTCAAACAAATCAAATACACTCCATACATTCCCAGAGCCACCAAAAACATAGACATCATCATACTAATGGATAAACCTGGCCATAGCCCTTTTACTCCATAAAAAAGCATAACGATTTTTTATAACTTCATTGGCGATAGCGGGCTCGGCTACCTTGCACCCATCCTGATCATACCAGTTAGATAGCCCTTCAATATCGGCATCATCAAAGGCATTTATTCCAGATCGTTGCAAAGCTTTAGCCACGTACGTTTTACCCGCACCCGACGGGCCAAAAACTAATACTTTCATGTACCAATAAAATTAAAAAATAATGGCTGCCGGTGTCCACGGCAGCCATTATTATATTTCGATTGACCTGTTAAGCTAGTAATTGAGGCTTGCTTTTATAGGTCTCCCACAAAAACTCGCCAAACAGCGTATTTGCCCAGGCAAACCACGCACGACTGAAGTGTTTGACGTCATCTTTATGAAATGACTCATGCATGAACCCGGTACCTGCATTGCTGTTTTTTAACAAAGCGATACATTTTTTTATCTCGGCATCGCTCTTGCTCGTTAACCCACGCATAATGATTCCTAATGGCCAAATCATATCTTTACCCGCGTGAGGCCCGCCTATCCCTTCGCCTGCTTTACCTTTAAAGAAGAAAGGATTATCAGACGATAACAATAAACGACGGGTATTTTGGTAAATTGGGTCGTTTACCGACACGGCATCTAAATAAGGCAACCCGAGCAAACTTGGCACATTAGCGTCGTCCATTAGGTTATAACTGCCAAATCCATTAACCTCATAGGCATATATTTTACCATAAACCGGATGAGTTATGATGGCAGTTTTCTTTAAAGCGTTTTCAACCTCCAAAGCCAGCGCCTTAAGTTCAGCTGCCAATTTGAGGTCTTTAGTTATTGCGCTTATCATTTCTGCAGCCTGTTTTAAGCTAACTACAGCAAAGAAGTTTGACGGCACCAAATACATGAAAATAGTAGCGTCGTCACTTGGGCGAAAAGCTGAGCAAATCAGGCCATTTGGTTTGACCGGATAGCCGTAACCATTCATTGGCACACCGTCAGTAGCCCAGGCTGTTTTCCGTTGAAAACTGTATGGCCCCTGGCTGGTTTTACGCTGCTGCTCTTTAAACGTTTTCAAAGTTAATTCAATCGCCGATTTCCATTTGGCATCAAAAGGAGTTGTATCACCCGTTACCTTCCAATACCTATAAGCTAAGCGAATTGGATAGCATAAGGAATCAATTTCCCATTTTCGCTCATGTATACCTGGTTGCATTTTAGTTTGATCATGCGCCCATTCGCCCACTTTATTAGGATCGTCATAAAACGCATTTGCATAAGGATCTTTCAACACACAAGTAACCTGATGATTGATGACGCCCGCCACAAGCTGTTGTAACTTTTTATCTTGTTTAATAAAGTGCATGTAAGGATATACCTGGGCACTGCTGTCGCGTAGCCACATAGCATCAATATCTCCGGTAATTACATAAGTGTCGGGTTTTCCGCCTTTCTCTGTAAAAGTCACCGTGGTATCTAAAGTATTAGGAAAGCAGTTATTAAATAACCAAGCCAACTCTTTATCTTTTACATTTTTGCTAAACTCGGCTATAGCGTTCTCAATTGCGCTGCTGGTAAAATTTCTTTTAGCGGTTCTAACCACCGGGTAAGCTGCGTCAGCAGCATTCGCAGCGAATGAAGGTATTTTGGTAAGGACCAAGGTAGCGCCTAACAAACCGCCGTTTTTAATAAAAGTTCTTCTTTGCATATTATTGTTATATTGAAGCTTGCTCAAATGGATACTCCTGCTAGTTTTAGTAAACCGCTATCTGCTATTTATTAATAGATCTATGGGTTATCACTTTTGTGAGGATTTTTGGCTGATGCCAGCTAAAACCCCTTCAATACTAAAAACTTTAAAGCACTTAACCAAATTATATTTAGGCTACATAGCGCCAACAGTTAAAATAGCATCAACTACGCCCGGGCAATTTCTTTATTTTCAACTTCTTTAATTGTGGCCTTACATTATTTTCCTACTTCATTTGTGAAAATTTATTTGCTCTTCTTTAAAAAGGATTTCGTCTGCTCATTTTAATCCCGAATTACTATTAAATTTTTATCCATTTTATAACGGCAAACCGCGGCTTTTTAAGATTGCCTTTTCGGCTTACTTTACCCTTCCCATTTTGCCAGTTTATGATTACCGTATTGGAGATCCCTTTTTCAAAATCAAAGGTTACACCGTCATCTTCAAATAGTTCAGTCGGCTGGGGATTAGCGCCATACACGTAACAAGTAATTTCAAACTTAGTATTAGGTTCTACATGTTCTAAAGGTTTGGCCAGAGGTAATATTGTCCCTTCCTTGATGAAAATCGGTATTTGATCCAAACCGGTCTCTATAGTATAACTTCGTCCGCCCGCATAAATTTTGTTTGTATTATAATCATACCAATTACCTTGAGGAAGGTATACCTTTCTTGACGATGCGCTGTCCACAAGCGGTGCCGCCAAAACGTTGTCGCCAATCATGTATTCGTCCCATGCATTATAAGTAGCCTTATCATCAGGGTAATCCGCCACTAATGCCCTAAAAGGCGGCACACCTTCCTGGTTATATTTGGCAAACGCCGAATACAGGTAAGGGATAAAGCTCATTCTAAAATTCAATAACCTGCGGATTTTACCTTCTACTTCTTTGGCATTGGGTAACATTTCGCCCCGGTTGTTTTTATCGCGGTCATACTGTAGCCAGGGCGGGCTTTTCAAATACCAACTGTCAAACACCGTTTGCGACGACAATATTGATGTTTGTGTCCTGCGACATAGCTCGGTTACAGACGACGACTCCCTGACTTCAGGCGACCACAGCAAGCCTGAAAACCCGGCATTACTGATCATCCGGATGTATTCTTTATGCACATAAGTGTCGCTATATAAAGCGGCCGGAAACGACGAAGCAAACCCATTGAGCGATCGTATATCAAAATATGACCGTTTGTTCGACCGCTTATAGTTGCCATACATTGTCTGAAAATACAGTACACCAAACTCCTGATGCATTTGCTCACCGTCTATTCCCGACGGAAACTGGGATAGCTCAGGGAAGGCCCAAACCGCATTACCCGTTGCAATATTTGAGTTATCGCACTCATCCATTTTGAATGCTGATACTCCTTTATCTACAAAAGTTTTTTGATGGTAGTCAGCAAAGATTTTGCGAGCTTCCTTGCCTGCAAAATCGGGCACCAGTCCGTTCCAGACTTTATAATCACCGGCAGCGCTTGCTAAAGCACCATAGATCGGCGAGGCCGGCGACGTATAGGCATGCTCCCATAAATTCAGTTTAATACCTTCGGCTTTCATTCTGTCAATAAGTTCCTGAGGGGCCGGAAAATATTCGGGGCTCCAAACATACGAGCACGAATAGGAAGCGGTCTGCCATTTAGGCTCCAGGCCAAACACATCAACCGGCATGTGGTTATCGCGGAAGTATGCGGCCATTTTGTAAACGTCCGCTTGCTTGCTGTCGGCTTTCATGCGGTATTGTATACCCAATCCCCACATGGCAGGCAAACATCCGCCACCAGCAAACAGGTTATAGCGCTGCAAGGCGTTCTTTAACGTCGGGCCGTTAAATATGAAGACGTCGCCCCCTTTGGCACCGGGAATATCCACGATCACCTCGCCCGACTGCGTATTAGATTTATTATACAAATCGGCCACCGAAAGAGCTGAGCTATTGCCGGCACCGGTGTTGACATTCTTATCGCCCTTGACCTGTTTATGGGTGCCGCAATAAAAGGTGGTGTACCGCGACGTATTGATGAAAATGCCATAACCCTTAGTAGAAAGGTAAAATGTAGTAGGCGCATGAGTATAACCCAGATCATTTAGCGGGTTATCATTCACTATCGGGCGTCTGCGCAGGCCGCGCTGTCTGAAAGAGTTCATCTGCAAACCAAAGCCATATAACTCTTCACTATTTCCTAACGGGATATGTACTACTGCACCCCGCGCGTTGATCTCGACACGGATGCTTTTAGGATCGACGCTTATTTCAACCGCCGGCAGCTTGTTCATGGCCTCAATCCTGGGCTTCTCTTGCAACAAGTTGTAGGGCGAGAACTGGTCAACTTCGCCAACAGTTACGCGCGTAACGCCAGGGGCCGTTTCTTTGATCTGCTGTGCATTTGCCGCAGTAGTAAAGCACACGGCCAAGGCTATAATTTGGATAGAGAACTTACGAATCATGATGTTATAATTGGAGCCGTAAGTTACAGCAGATTACCTCAATAAACAAACTAATGCAATCGCATTACCATCTGGTTATCGGCTGCAAGTGTTTCACTAAAAAGTGAAACACTTTGAAACAGTTGAAACACTTTTTGTACTTAAGTAATTACAAATGAGTTGATTACGAAAACAGGGTGAAACACTTTGAAACAGTAGCAGAGCTTTAAGTAAAACGGGTTAAATAATTGATATGCAATTATTTAACCCGTTTTTTATTTGATTTGGAAAAATAGAAGTGAAACACCCCGTGTTGGTCACTTTTTCAAACTCTTCCAGATAATATTAAACACATCCGTAGGCTGCATATTACTCTCGGCAGCGTCAGTGATCAATACCGCTTTATATTCGTCAGCAATATTGGTGCGGCCGTGCGAGCCTTTGATGAGCGTAGCATCTAACGGTATCACGTCCATTACGTACCTGAAACCGGTCAGCTTACGGGCCAGCTTATAAGCTGCCCGGACTTTTGACGTCATAAACATTTCGACCGGGTCATAACCGGGCTTTTTGTGAATATCAACGCAGCGGGCATAATCAGGCGCTACGGCGTCGTCCAGCCAGAAATAGTAAGTAAACCAGCTTTTTTCATCAGCCACAACTACTATATCGCCTGCGCGCTCATGCGCTATATGATAGCGTTTTTGTGCTTCCCGATCTAATATCAGTTCAACCCCTTTCATATTTTTTAGCAATGCAGTTACCTTTTCAGTTACAGACGGATCATTGATATAGATGTGCGCTAGCTGATGATCGGCTACGGCAAACGCTTTTGAGGCGCCTGCATCCAGGAGTTCCAGTCCGCGCTCAACACGTATTTGCAACAAGTCGTTTTCGCGGAATAAGCGGTTTAAGTGTATCGGGTTGCTTACCGGCGCTATGCCATATTCAGACAGGATGATGATCCTGGCATCTTTCTTTTTATAAAAGTTGACCAGCTGTTCAACTACCTGGTCAATCTCCATCAGTTCTTTGCTGATCCTTGAAAAATCCGGCCCAAACTTTTGCAGGCAGTAATCTAAATGCGGCAGGTAAATGGTGGTTAAGGTGGGGTTATGCAGATCGTCATTGATCATCGACGCATCGGCAATCCATTGCGTTGATTTGATGCTGGCGCCCGGCCCCCAGAATTGGAACAGCGGAAATTGCCCCAGCTTTTCCTGCAGGATATCTCTCAGTTCGGCAGGTTGCGAATAACAATCGGGCATCTTACGGCCATCGGCTAAATATTGCGGACGAGGGGTCACCGAATAATCGGCACTCGAATACATATTGTACCACCAGAACATATTGGCGCTGGTAAAAGACGGATCTTCTTTTTTAGCCTTATCCCATATTTTTTCGCCGGCAACGAGTTTATTGGATTGTTTCCAAAATTTAACTTCCGAGTCCGCACGATCATACCAGCCATTGCCGACAATGCCATTTTCCGCCGGCCATTTTCCGGTTAAATAGGTGGATTGCACCGAAGTAGTTACCGCCGGCAATACCGGTTCAATGGTAGTGATATGCCTGTCGGCGATATATTTTTGCAAGAACGGCGTATGCTCGCCAATTACCGATTTTGATAAGCCGACAACATCTATTACAACCGTTTTCTTCATAACTATTCTGATTTATAATTGATCTTTAACCCAATTCAGCTCGCGCACAATTGAATCATTAATAGGTAGTTTCTTTTCATCGGGTAAAACGCCCCAGGTATAGGTTTCTACCTCTAAATGGCCGGTAAACCCTTTTGCTTTTTGAATATCTAACACTTTAACGATGTCGGCTTGTGTTGATTGCACCGGGCCATAATCTTCAATAAATATTGGTACATGAAAATGCGCGCGCCACTGCTCAACCAGCGGATTTTCAATGTCGCGTAAAGCCTCGGGCAGATCGGGGTAGCGGATGAATTGGCCATCGGCTTTTTTGGCCACTACCTGATGCAGATAGGTCGACTCATTAAACCGGCTGAAAGCGGCCCTAAGCTCACCGCGCTCATCAACGTCGTGCGGCAGGGTGGCTTTCAATGCGGCGCTGATCTGTATCTTACCTGTTTTAAGCCTTTTTTGGGCCAGCTCTTCAATAACCCGCTCATGCGGTTCATAACCTATTGCAAAATGGCACACATCGTAACATAAATTGATATGCTGCTTGATCAGGTGCTCCGCTTCGTCGGCAGAAATATCGAATTGTTTGGCTATGACATTGCGCCCCTCCGGCAATAAAACATCCTCATACCATTTAATAAATTCCGCGCCGGTTTCCAGTATGCCGTCAGGTTCGGGTTCGATGTCCAGGTGCATGATAACGCCGGCTTCGCGGTACTGCCTGATTAGTTGGGCGGCAACCTGTAAGATATTTTGTGTGGCGATAGCCGTGGCTTCCTGTAATTGTTCTTGGGTTTTATGCCAATGCCTATAGCTCAGCGGCGAAGTCGATATTCCTCCGTCCATGCCTTTTGGCAGCAGCTCCGCCAAAATACGGAACATCCGCAGGGTGTAGTCAACGCGTAACGCGGTTGTCCAGTCGGGTGCATGTACCTGGTCTTTCACCACTGTATCATGGAACTCGCCGTATGGAAAGCCGTTCATCGTAAACACATAGGCATCGTTTTCTGCAAGCCATTGTTTAAACCCGGCCAGGTTTGCTGATGGCTCCAGCTCAAGGCTCGCAACATTGGATAACCGCAGGCCGATACCCATCGGTGCATCGGGCGATAATTGCTGCTTTATCGCCGGAAAATTCTGTTTCAGCGCGGCAAAATGCGACGGCCAGGTTTCGCCGGGATGAATGTTGGTACAATAAGTTAGATGTCCGGTCGATGTTTGCATGCAACAATTTGTTGGTTAATGGCTGCTAATTGGTAATGCAGTCATTGGGTTTTTATAAATGGTAGCGTAACGCTAATAGACTCTGTCATTTCGACCAAAGGGAGAAATCTATACACACGCTAAGCATATCTTAAATGCATGTGTATAGATTTCTCGTTTTCACTCGAAATGACATATTTCAGAAATATATTTTAAACTGCACTTAACGCAGTGTGCTCATTCTTTAAAAGCTCGCTTGCCTTTTTAATCAGCTGCGGGTTCATTTCGTGCACTTCAACACCAACACCAATGCGCTCCAACAGCATGATGGTTAATTCGCCCCCCAGGTGCTCGCGAAATTCCTGCAACCCTATTAATATCGGGCTGTCGTCGCCGGTAATCTCTAACAACGGGTGCGTGATCTCAAACCCTATTTTCTTTATTAAATTAACTACCCGGTTGCTTTCTTCGGCAGATATCCGGCCCGCCAGACTTGAATAAACCGTATCCAGCGCAATGCCCATTGCTACGGCTTCGCCATGAAGCACTTTGAAATTAGTTAGCTGCTCCAGTTTATGCGCGCTCCAATGCCCGAAGTCCAGCGGACGTGATGATCCCTTTTCAAACGGGTCAAGGCTTGCAATATGATTTAAATGCAGCTCGGCGCAGCGTTTGATCAGGTATTTCATGGTCGGCATGTCGCGGGCTACCAGCGCCTCCGCATTGCTTTCCAGCCACTCGAAAAATGTGGCATCTTTAATTAGCGACACTTTAATAGCTTCGGCAATGCCTGAACGATAATCGCGATCGCTCAAGGTCAACAGAAACTGGTCGTCGTTAAAAACAGCTACCGGCGGAACGAACGTCCCAAGGAAATTCTTTTTGCCGAAATAATTGATACTGTTTTTTACACCTACACCAGAGTCGTTTTGCGACAGGACGGTAGTGGGTATGCGGATATGTTTTACACCGCGATGCGCCACCGCCGAGGCATAACCCACCATATCCAGTATTGAGCCCCCACCTATAGCAGCTACATAGCTGTGACGGTCGATAGCGTGTTTATTGATGATGTCCAGTACTTTGCTAAAATGACTTTCGTCGTTTTTTACTATCTCGCCGCCCGGCATTTGTACAATCTCGGGGATGAGCTGCGCAGCTTTATGAATAGCAAAATAGCGACGTATTTTATCAGCCAGCTCAGGTTTAGCCTTCAGCACATCCTGATCAACCACAAACAAGATCTTTTTTATGGAGGCCGACGTTGAATCTGCCGCAATAAAATCATTGAAACCGGTGTTTGACAACTCAAAAAGACCTGAAGTAAAAAAGGTCTTGTACTCAAACCTCACACTAAACGACTGCTGTAAATATTCCATATCAAAAAGCGAATATCTAAAACATTAATTTAAATCAGGTTAGATATCAAAAATTTGACGGAAATATTGACAACATAGAGAGAATATGTAGAGCCGCAACACCTTGCGTCTCCGTGCTGGTGTAAAATTAAACGTATGATTTTAGACGCGAAGTTTGAGACGCGAAGTATCGCGTCTCTACAAGCGGTCAATAATATGAGATGAGAAATCCTGGCCTTCCTGCAGAATGTCTAAATAACCTTTGTAGAGACGCGATGCATATCGTCTTGGTGCAGGATGACGCATTAGAGACCCGGAATATTAGAGACACAAAGCATGGTGTCTCTACCTTTGTAATTATGTTACCGCAAAAACTTTAGCAAACCGTATTGACACCGGCAACAAACAAACAATAAACAATGCTGCCCACATGGCACCAAAAGCCGCAGCCCAGGCAGCATCCATGAGTATCAGGTTGATGACGCCGGCTTTGACAGCCCTGCCAATATTAGGGCCTATGGGATCTTTGATTGCATTAGCCAGGGGCCGATAGATGAGCCAGATAAAAGGGAGCAACACGATAAATGTTTCTGATTTACCCTGTGCAATTGCATAATAAGCTATCGCGCAGATAACAATTGCGTACAATACGCCACCAATATACAGATTGCGCTTGTTGCCGCCATGCACTTCGCCCTGGCTTATCATGGTGATGGAGAATATATAAATGACCGGAAAAATTGCCAGATAATAAAACTCGGTGAGCATAGGCACTGAAATGCTGATGCCCAATAGTAAATTCAATCCCCGGCATATTCCCATATTCAGCGGGCCGACAAAAGAATAATGCTTACTTACTTTATTATATAACAGTGCAAAAAAAGCTATCGCGACAGCTAAAGCTCCTGCGTGGTTACTGTAAGAAAAAGCAAAACCTATGCCCCATAATAATAAAAAGGCGCCCAGAAAAGTGGCTTCGCGCAAAGTAACCGCTCCGCTTGGGATGGCACGTTCAGGGCGTTCAACTTTGTCGAGTTCGGCGTCAAACACATCGTTAAAAACAATACCACCGCCATACAGGCCCATGGTAGACAGGCAAAGCAGTACTACCGGGTAAAAACTGGTGGTATTAAAATTAAGGTGGTAAAAATAACCGGCGATGGCAATGCCCGCCAGCACATCGGCCACCGAGGTGACGATATTAGCCGGGCGCATGAGCCTTAAATAAACGGTTAATTTACGTGCCATAGTTTAGCTGATGATGATGGACGATTTATCAATACGTGGCTGCTGACCGCCGCGCAAAACAGTATTACCTTCAAATTTCTGGCTCTGATCAATAGCGCCGCTTACTGCCGAAAAATCGGCCTCATCAATCTGCCCGCTTTGCGCAAAGGCCGTAATAGCATTACGATAAGTGATCAACTCAATATCGGCATCACTGATACCGCGGATCTTCATCAGCGCTGCAGTTTTTGGTACAGCCAGCGGATCGCTGATACCCCAGTCGGCAGCCGAGTTAACCATGATACGTTCTGAGCCGTATTGTTTAGCTACCTCCACCATACGTTCGTTACCCATTTTGGTAAATGGATAAATGGTGAACGCTGCCCAGAAACCACGGTCCAACACCTCTTTAACAGTCTCTTCATTATTGTGGTCGACGATGACTTTGCAGGGGTCAAGTCCATGCTCTAAAGCGATATCCATACTTCGGCGGGTGCCGCCTTTTTTATCACGGTGCGGGGTGTGGATCTGTACCGGCAGGCCCGCCTCTTTGGCCAGCTCCAATTGCAGCCGGTAATATTTTTCTTCGGCGGCGGTTTGATCGTCAAAACCAATCTCGCCAATGCCTACTACACCTTCTTTGTAGATAAATAGCGGCAGCATTTCCATAACCTGCTCGGCTAAGGCTTCATTATTGGCCTCGCGACTGTTAAGACCGATGGTGCAATAATGCTTAATACCAAACTGCGACGAACGAAAGCGCTCCCAGCCTACCAAACTACTGTAATAATCGCGAAAGCTGTCTATACCCGTGCGCGGCTGGCCCAGCCAGAAGGCAGGCTCAATTAGTGCCACCACACCGGCGTCGGCCATAGCCTGGTAGTCGTCGGTAGTCCGCGAGGTCATGTGCACGTGCGGATCAAAAAACTTCATGCCTTTTATACCGTCCAGACTTACCGGCGGCGAAAGCGGTTCATTCTTAGCTTCATCAAACGAATGGGTACAACACATATCTTTCTCTATTTTTAGCCGGCGATAGTATTCCAGCTTAAGTTCTTTTTTTCTATAGCTTTTTCAAGCTCAGGGTAATTATTTAGTAACGCTCGTGCAGGCGCGTAGTTTGAGGCAGCAATGGCCAGCGCACCAGCCCGGCGATCAGTAAGCTTGCCATCGTCGAACAGGCGTTTAATATCCTCAAATAATTTCTCGTCAATAAATGGGCCAACCAGGCGCCACATATTAGGGTTTAACTCGCGGCCTGCGGCCCAGCGTTCGTGGGCGTAGTCGCTGATGATGTAAGCCAGGTCCTTATTAACCCGTGCATCAATACCAACGATGTTGTTAATGTCCTTATCAGTAAAAAATGCCTTCAGCACCAATTGGTTCCAGGCAGCCTGATCCAGATTTTGTGATGGATAAGGGTTGTTATACATAATGGCCTCTAATACAATACCGATATTGCTGCGGATACCTTCAGAACAGCGCTTAACCCAAAGTTCTGGATGCGCCAGCAACGGTAAGCTCGAATACAGTGCTACCTGCTCACTCATCTCGGCGGCCATGAACAGGCTTTCTATCTTACGGAAATATTCTTCTTTATTTGAACTGTCCAGGTTCATCAGCAGATAAGCGCGGCCCAGATGATCGACCGTCCAGGCATCCACAGAAAAACCCGGCATGGCTGTGCTGATTGCCTCACTTTGCCCGGCGATAAGTTTTAACGGCGCTTTACCGGTTTTGCGTGGCAGCAGCATGAACGCATTATTGAGCGGGCGGTCTTCTTCTATCCAGCCAAAGACATCAGGAGAAGTGTTGGCCTGCAGTATTTGTTTTATGGTAGATCTGATGTCTGACATGGCCAGTTATTAAACGTGAATCACCACAAAATAGTCGATGATCAGCGCTGCCGATATGATCAACAAACCGAAAAATTCACGGGTGTTTTCGATGAATGGCTTTTCGGCCTGCATGGTTTCAACCAGGCTTGGGCTGCGGTATTTAACTATCCAGTCGCGCACACCATCTTTTTCGAAGAAAAGTTTGACGGCATAGATCAGGTAAAAAGCGGTTAGCCCAAGGTATACTTTCGGGTAATACATACCGAAACAAGCCAGGCCGCAGCAGGCCGCAACGGCTACATAGATAGGCACCCACAGATACCAGTCGATATCATTCAAATTCAAGTAAGCAAATACCAGGAACGACAGGCAGAAGATCACATTTATAATAATGAAAGCAATCATGGTTTATGTTTATAAAGATATAACAGGTTTGAGTGACAATCTATGACTATCGCCACAATTTGTAAAATTACAGTACTAACGGCTAATTATGCCAATAAAATGCAAAGCTTTTGTAAAAAAGCAATTACGCGCTAACCGGTTGGATATCCGCTATTCTTTCTTTCGGTTGATGCGATATTTAGCGATCTTCTTGCGCACATATTTCTGGCGCCGATGTTCTGCCTCGGCAATGCTTTCAATGGGGTCGTCCTCGTCGTCAAAAATCTTAGGCACTGCAATGCGTTGTGAACTGTAAATGCCCGACTCGCCGCTGAACAGGTACGCTGTAAAACAAGCCACTGCAAAAAACAAAGCATATTCGCTGCCAAATAGCTCAATACCCATGACGGTGCTGGCTAATGGGGTATTGGTTGCCCCCGCAAATACAGCGATAAAGCCTAGTGCTGCGAATAAACTAACCGGGGCATTCATTAGCGTTGATAAGGTATTGCCCAGCGTAGAGCCGATATAGAACAATGGTGTCACCTCGCCACCTTTAAACCCGGTACCTAAAGTAATGGTGGTATATATAGTTTTCCATAGCCAACTCATCGGGTGCGCCCCGCCCGAATTAAACGCAGACGATATAGTGATGGCTCCGGGATAAGGAGCCCTGACACCTAAACCCAGGTAGTCGGGTTTGCCAATAATTAAAGTAAGGCAAATAACGACCAAGCCGCCCATAAAAGGAATAAGCCACTTTTGTCCGAAAAAACGGTTAAAGACTGATTTAACGCCATGAACAGCCTCGGCAAACAAATAGCTTGACAAACCGAAAGCTATAGATGCAACAATAACTTTCGACAGCAACACCACATCTAATGGCAAATAAGCTGACAGGATATTGACGCCCTGCGGTACTATAGCAATATGATAAGTTTCGTGATGCACACCCCAAGACAGCACGGTTACGTCGCCAACTATAGCGGCAACCAGACACGGTATTAAAGCGGTATACTGTATGCGACCAACAGTTAAAACCTCCATAGCGAAAATAGCGCCCGTTAACGGGGTACCGAATACAGCGCCGAAACCGGCGGCAATGCCAGCGGTCAAAATCACGCGGTTATCTTCTGTATTCAATCTGAATATTTTACTGAACATTTGCGCCAAACTGCCGCCAATTTGCACTGCCGAGCCTTCGCGCCCGACAGAACCGCCGAATAACTGAGTAACGACGGTGGTAATCAAAATTAGCGGAGCCATGCTTTTGGGCACGCCGCCACCCGGATTGTGGATCTCGTCCATAATGAGGTTATTACCTCCTGCTGCGTTACTGCCCCACCATTTATAAGAAAAATATATGGCGATACCGGCCAGTGGCAAGAAGTAAAGTATCCACTGATGAGCAAAGCGAAAAGTAATTGCCAGGTTAAGCAACCACAAAAATAGCGCAATCATCGAGCCTATTACAAAAGCAATGGGCACGGTGATCGTCGTCCAACGGATTAAATGCCTAAGGGTAAGAAATTGGGTAGACTTAAAAAGTTTGTTTCTCATGATATATCCTACAAAAATAAAACGCAGCAGCTTATTACTGCCCATTTATCTCAGTTTTTGCAGGCGCCATCAGCCCCGGAGAGCGGTTTGATTGCGGAAGACACCATTTCCGTTTTAATATACGCCAAAGTTAATGATTTCAGCCTTAGTTAGAGCATCGAGGGGCTGCATTATAAATTTTTTATAGCCAGACAGCCAAAACCATTAGCCAGCGGGACTGTAGTTGAAATATGAAGCGATTAGTTTTAATTATAACGACCTTTTTTGCAGGGATACTAAACAGTTCGGCACAGGACAGCTTATCCATTACTTTAAGTAATTTAAAATATCCCTATCCCGTTAATTTTTTGATGGTTAAGGCCGAAGGGCAAAACATCCGCATGGCGTATATGGATGTTAAGCCGGCAAAACCTAATGGCAAGACGATAATGCTTTTTCATGGCAAAAACTTTGGCGGTTATTACTGGACCAACGTCATCAAAGCCCTTTCAGCAAAAGGTTACAGGGTGGTAGTGCCCGATCAGGTAGGGTTTGGCAAATCGGACAAATCACTGATCCACTACAGCTTTCATTTGCTGGCGCAGTTTAATAAGCAATTGCTTGGCCGGTTAGGCATAGTACATATTACCCTCATGGGACATTCCATGGGCGGCATGCTGGCTACACGTTTTACACTGATGTATCCCAATGTCGTAGATAAACTTCTGTTGGAAGACCCTATCGGCTTAGAAGACTACAGAACATTTGTGCCTTATGTCAACATAGATCAGGAATATCAAACCGAATTAAAAGCCAACTATCAAAGCATAAAGAAATACTACAGCGGATCTTATTTTACAACGTGGAAACCTGACTATGACTATTTGGTCAATATAGCATCAGGCCCGGGCAAAAGCCGCAATTTTGCCCGTTATGCCAAGGTTGCAGCACTTACTCATGCAATGATCTACGAGCAGCCGGTTTGTTATGAGTTTGGCAGAATTAAAGTGCCGGCAGTGTTGTTTATTGGCAAGGAAGATAATACCATTGTCGGAAAGGCATTGTTGAGTGCTGATGAAAAAGCGAAGCATGGCCAATACAAAGTTTTAGGGCCTCAAACCGCCCATAAAATACCAAACTGTAAATTGGTAGAGTTTGACCATTGTAAACATATTCCGCATATTGAAGTTGCAGGAAGGTTCCTGGAGGCGTTGTCGAAGGAGATGTGATATCAGATTGTCATTCGGAACGATACAAAGAGTCTTATACGCACTTGGCAGATCCTTCGTTATTGCTCAGGATGACAAATGGGCCTACCTCATCACCTTTGCAATCGCCTTACCCCAGTATTCGCCTAAAACAACTGCACCTTTTGGATTAGGATGCAGGTAGAAAACACCCTGATGCCCGTTTTCATGCTGCAAATCGGTCTCTGCGTTTTTTTTAAAATAGTTGAACGCTTTGGTGTCACCTACAAAAACCTGTTTCGGATTAGTCTCTTTATAGGTTTTCACCAAATCGTCTATTGCCGGAATGTAACTTTCCAGGCGGGTTAAGCCTTCCTGTAGATACATGGAGCCATTGTAGGTATTCGGGCTATACCATATTGGATGCTGAATGATCACTTTGCAACCGGGAAAATCTTTTAATAACTGATCGATAATAACTTTCAGGTTTGTGCGATAGTCTGCAAGGGCTACCGGGGCGCCGTGGGTACCTTTCATGGCGCTGTCGTTGGTACCAATCTTGATCGAAAATATCAATTGGGCGTTTTGGTTGGTAAACGCTTTGGCAGCTGCTTCCGCTTTTACAAAAGCGGGGGTTCCGGGCAGCCAATCAAGTGTGGTATAACCGCTGTGTCCCTGGTTTGAAAAATCAACATTGCCAAAGCGGCCCTCTGTACGCAGATAGCTGGCACAGATTGCCGGTGGTGCCTGGGTGTTTCTGTCAGGCAGGCCTGCACCGTAAGTGATGCTGTCGCCGATAAAGACGATATTAAGATCGTGTTTGTCTTTAAAGATGGTAAAGCTGCTTAGTAAAAATGATGCCAGAAGTAGCAATGATGCCTTGTTGATTTTCATGGTGATGATAATTGGTTAGGCAAGATAACAACTAGTATTGTCATTTTACAACGCTGCTACTGTTCATTGCGAGCGTAGCGTAGCAATCGCGAACTTTGCTTCCTTGCGATTGCTACGCTACGCTCGCAATGACAATCTTTAAACAAAAAAAGCCTCCACGATAAATCAGGAGGCTTTCAAAATATCAGGTGTTACAAATTACCTGGTAACGTACATTACTTCTTTAACGGCTTTAATTACGCGTTCCGCATTGGGCAGGTACTCCTGGATCAAGGTTGGTGCGTAAGGCAGCGGAACGTCGCCACCCATGATACGCAGTATCGGCGCGTCTAAGAAATCAAAAGCATCTTTTTGTACTTTAAAGGCAATTTCTGTTGCGATAGAGCCTAATGGCCAGCTTTCTTCAACCAATACCAAACGGTTGGTCTTTTTAACCGAGTTGATCACGGTGTCGTAATCAATAGGGCGCACCGTGCGCAGGTCGATCACTTCGGCGCTGATGCCTTCTTTTTCAAGTTCGGCAGCCGCAGCGTTGACCACTTTCATGATCTTGCCAAAACCAACCAAAGTAACATCAGTACCTTGTTTAGTTACGGCGGCTTTACCAATTTCTATATAATAAGTTTCCTCAGGGACTTCGCCTTTGTCGCCATACATTAATTCTGACTCCATGAATATCACCGGATCAGGATCTATAATGGCTGATTTTAATAAACCTTTGGCGTCGGCAGGGTTTGACGGTACAACTACTTTCAGGCCGGGGCAGTTGGCATACCAGTTTTCAAAGCACTGGCTATGCTGCGAACTTAACATACCTGCGTTACCGGTTGGGCCGCGAAATACGATAGGCACCGAAAACTGACCACCACTCATGGACATGATCTTGGCAGCGCCGTTGATCACCTGGTCTATAGCTACCAGCGAGAAGTTGAAGGTCATGAACTCGATGATCGGTTTCAAGCCGTTCATGGCCGAACCGATACCTATACCGGCGAAGCCCAACTCAGAGATCGGCGTATCAATAACTCGTTTGGCTCCAAACTCATCTAACATACCCTGGCTTACTTTGTAGGCACCGTTATATTCGGCAACTTCTTCGCCCATCAGGTATATAGTTTCGTCGGCGCGCATCTCTTCCTGCATTGCTTCGCGAAGCGCTTCTCTGAATTGTATTTCTCTCATCGTTATGTTTAAATAAATGATGCTTTAGCAGGCGCAAATATAAGCACTAATGTGTGATTTGCAATTGTGCCTATATAACACATAGGGTTTTTACAATTCAAACTTCAATTTTCATATCTTGTGTTGCTAAAACTTAAACCTGAACGATGCAAAAAATTGTCTTATTTACTTATGTTAATACCGGGCATTGCCTGTGCTCAACAGTCAGTTTTGTATAATAGTCATCGGCAGCTTATTGCCGATACTTCTTTTGTTATAGATAAAAAATCTTTCAGCAACCTGCCATTATTTGAAAAAGAGATATTGCCAAGAATCTATAACAACGTAAAGTATCCCGCACGATTAAGATATAATGGCGTAAATGGCAGTGTGGTAGCTAAATTGGTGATTAGCGGCGATAGTTTAAGCTTTCGAATCATGAAGTCATCCTACGACGACTTTAACCTTCCCGTTTCAACATGTCTTAAAAATTTATCGAGATATATTCAAAGCGGGCTATTTCCTAAAAAAGAAATGCTATCTTTTTATGTGCCAATAAAATTCGAAGTAATTTTAAATCGGTACCAGGAAACACTGAAAAAAAACAAGATGATTACGATAGAAGCATATGAAGAGGCACCGGTTATATACGAAGTTAATTAACTCAAAATGATTACCTTGAGTCGTCCTAAAATAGGTTGACAGAAATTAATGGTTAAAGATAGTCCTTGTTGGGTAAAACCGGCAAGGATTTTTTATTATGTACGATTTGAGGTGTTTGATAGTTCAATGCCAAATGTGGTCT
>NZ_BAABCV010000016.1:0-58276 GCF_039539265.1 Mucilaginibacter panaciglaebae | reverse complement strand
CGGGATATCCGCAGAATCGGCTTTCCCTTTCTTACTTGAAAAACTACATCAAGTTTCTCTTCAAATGTGTGTTTTGACATAAAAGTAACCCCAAAAGTTTTTGTCTAACTTTTGGGGTTCACTTCAAAAGGTCAGCCTCTTTGGCGATAAGTGATTGTAAATTCAATCCAGTATTAACAAAAAATAGTGTAAACTTTTTTTAGGACGGGTCAATCAGGACGGGTGATCCAAAAACGACTTAAAAGTCAGAAAAAGTGATCCAAAGTGATCCATTATTTCAGGACTAATTTTATAATTAATTGATTTTTAAATATTTACATTTTATAAGCGATCCAACTGATCCAAAGTGATATACATTCTCAATGGATCACTTTGGGATCAGTTGGTTTTTAAATTGCCGGTACTGTTTAACCGAAAGACGGCTACCAAACCTTGATTCTGTCCTCAGGCTTTTTGTACAGCTTGTCGCCGGGTTGTACGTTGAAAGCTTTATACCAGGCATCGATATTGGTAAACGCTGCATAAGCGCGGTACTTGCCCGGCGAGTGCGGGTCGACCAATACGGCCTGCGCAGCAGTTTCAGGGCGAATCAAGCCCCTCCACACCTGCGCAAACGACAGGAAGAAACGCTGATCGGGTGTAAAACCGTCAATCTTTACATTTGATTTTCCTTGTTTGGTTTTCTTGAAAGCTTCGTAAGCAATGTTAACGCCGCCCAGGTCGGCCAGGTTTTCACCTAAAGTCAGGCGGCCATTTAAATGAAGCGTATCATTAACTGTGTAAGAGTTAAATTGCTCAACCACTTTATCAGCACGTGCTTTGAACTTGTCGGCGTCATCTTTGGTCCACCAGTCGTGTAATGAACCATCAGCATCATATTGACGGCCCTGATCATCAAAACCATGCGTCATTTCATGGCCAATAACAGCACCAATGGCACCATAGTTCACAGCATCATCCGCTGCAAAATCAAAGAAAGGGGCCTGAAGGATACCTGCCGGAAACGTGATCTCGTTTTTGGTTGGGCTGTAATTAGCATTAACTGTTGGCGGCGTCATGTTAAAGCGGTTTTTATCAACCGGTTTTCCCAATTGGCTAACATTAAAATTATATCGCCATTCGCCTATTCTGCGCAGGTTGCCTTCGTAATCGTCACGCACAATCACCAATCCTTTGTAATCTTCCCATTTGTTGGTATAGCCAATTTTTACGCTGAATGCAGCCAGTTTTTTAAGGGCACGGGTTTTAGTTTCAGGGCTCATCCATTCTGCACGCTTTATCCTATCGGCAAATACACTTTTAAGGTTGTTTACCAGGTTAATCATGTACGTTTTTGCGGCAGGTTTAAAGTATTTGGCAACATATAGCTGGCCTAATAAGTCGCCCAGGCTGCCGTCAATCTGAGCAGCCATACGCTCGTTACGGGGAGTTTGAACTTTCTGACCGCTTAGTACGCTGCTAAAGTCAAATGCTGCTTTTACAAAAGGGGAGCTTAGTTCACCGGCAGTGTTTTTCAGAATCTGCCATTTCAGGTAAACTTTCCAGTCATCAACCGTTGTTGAGCCTACCAGGTCGTCTTCAAACTTAAAGAAGTCGGGTTGGCCTACAATCACGCTATCCTGACCGGGCGCTTTCATATCCACCATCAGTTTTACCCAGTTAAAGTGCGGAGTGGACTTTTTAAAGTCGATCACAGAAAGCTTGTGGTAGCTTTTGTTGGGGTCGCGCAATTCGGTGCGGCTTAATTGTGCCTTAGCTAATTTGCTTTCGATATCAAACACAACATCGGCATATTTATTGGCATTGTCAGCCTCGCCGGTTAAAGTGAACAGGTTAACTATATATTGCTTGTAGGCGTTTTGAATTTTGACTGTACGCGCATCATCTTTTAAATAATAATCGCGATCGGGCAAAGTAGTGCCACCCTGATGGAAGCTGGCAATGTTTACGGTGGGATGTTTAGAGTCGGGGCCAACGCCGAATGAGAACAGCGGGCTTGACAGTGCATGAACACGTTGATAAGTAATTTCGACAACCACATCATCAGTAGTTTTAACACGGTCAATGCGTTCCAGATCTGCTTTAATTGGTGCATAGCCTAATTTTTCTATAGCCAGGCTATCCATACCGCTGGCAAACAAGTCGCCCACACGTTGTTTTACGCTGCCTTTTGGCGCCGGTGTTTTACCAGCTTCTTTGAGGATGGCTACCACGTGGTCAACATTTTGTTGAGCCAGAATATTAAAAGCGCCCCAACTGGTTTTTTTAGCAGGAATGGAGTGATGTTTAATCCAGTTGCCATTGGCATACTCCCAGAAATTGTCACCGGGCTTTACAGAAAAGTCCATGTTGGCCCGGTCAATAAATTTAGGTTTGGGCTTTACGTTGTCGATAACGAAAGCGCTGGCAGCAAGACATACGCCCCCAGCTAAAATCAAATGAGTGATTCTTGGTTTCATGTGAATAATTGAGTCAGTTATTTACTACAATATTAATAATTATTTTAAGTAAAACGGAAGCAACAAGCCAACAATTATCGCCCGATAATCTATCTGCAAAGTTTGCGGCAAAAGCTTATTTTTGTGGACTTATGAGTATTGCTAAAACATATCTGCCTAAAGAAGCTGAAGAAAAATGGTACAACTACTGGTTAGAAAATAACTTTTTCAGATCTGTACCTGATGACCGCGAACCGTATACCATTGTTATGCCGCCGCCAAACGTTACCGGTGTGCTGCACATGGGCCATATGTTAAACAATACTATACAGGATGTGCTGATACGCCGCGCCCGCATGAAAGGTAAAAATGCCTGTTGGGTGCCGGGTACAGACCATGCCAGTATTGCTACCGAGGCTAAGGTTGTTGCCATGCTTAAAGAAAAAGGTATCAGCAAAAAAGATCTGAGCCGTGCTGAGTTCCTGGATTACGCGTGGGAGTGGAAAGAAAAATACGGCGGCATTATCCTTGATCAATTAAAAAAGTTAGGTGCCTCATGCGATTGGGAGCGCACGCGCTTTACCATGGACGATGATCTGTCTGATGCGGTAATTGATACGTTTATTCACCTGTATAAAAAAGGCTGGATCTATCGCGGCATCCGCATGGTAAACTGGGACCCGCAGGGTAAAACTGCAGTGAGCGACGAAGAGGTTATCCGTAAGGAAGTAAACCAGAAGCTATATTATATCAAATACTTCATCGTAGGAAGCTCTGAGTTTTTAACCATAGCGACGACACGGCCTGAGACCATCATGGCAGATGCAGCAATCTGCATTAACCCTAATGACGAGCGCTATACTCACCTGCATGGCAAAAAGGTATTCATTCCATTAATTAATCGGGAGATACCCGTTATCCTGGATGAATATGTGGAAATGGATTTTGGTACCGGCTGTTTGAAGGTTACCCCGGCGCACGATTTGAATGACTACGAACTTGGCCAGAAACATAATCTGCCGGTAATTGATATTTTAAATGACGACGGTACGCTGAACACTAAAGCGCAGATCTTAGTTGGTGAAGACCGCTTTGCGGCGCGTAAAAAGATCGCGGCGATGCTTGAAGAGGCCGGGGGGCTGGAGAAGGTAGAGGAATATAAATCGCAAGTCGGTTTTTCTGAGCGTACCAATGCGGTTATTGAGCCTAAACTGTCTATGCAATGGTTTTGCAAGATGGAAGAAATGGCTAAGCCTGCGCTTGATTATGTATTGGCAGGCGATATCAAACTGATTCCTGAGAAATTCATCAATACCTACCGTCACTGGATGGAAAATGTGAAGGATTGGTGTATCAGCCGCCAGTTGTGGTGGGGACAACAGATACCGGCGTGGTATCTGCCGGACGGACGTTATATCATTGCCAAAACCATTGACGAAGCACTTGAACAAGCCCAACAACTGACTCAAAACTCAAGGCTCACTACTCAAGAACTGGTTCAGGACGAAGACGTAGTTGATACCTGGTTCTCTTCATGGTTATGGCCGATATCGGTGTTTGATGGGTTTAAAGATCCCGAAAATGCCGACATCAGCTACTATTATCCAACCAATGACCTGGTTACGGCGCCCGAAATCCTTTTCTTTTGGGTTGCCAGAATGATTATGGCAGGACATGAGTTCAAAGGTAAAATTCCGTTTGAAAATGTTTACCTGACCGGTATCGTTCGTGATAAACTGGGCCGTAAAATGTCTAAATCGCTGGGTAATTCGCCCGATCCGTTGGATCTGATTGAGAAATATGGGGCAGACGGCGTCAGGGTTGGCATGTTGTTGAGCTCGCCCGCGGGTAACGATTTGATGTTTGACGAGAGTCATTGCGAACAAGGCCGTAACTTCTATAACAAAGTGTGGAATGCTTTCCGTCTGGTAAAAGGCTGGGAGGTTGACGATAAGCTGGATAATCCAAACCAGATAGCGATTGATTGGTTTGAAAGCCGTTTCAATCAGGCTATGATCGAAATTGAGGATAACTTTGTGCAATATCGTTTATCAGAAGCCCTTATGGCAACTTATAAATTAGTTTGGGATGATTTCTGCGCCTGGTACCTGGAAATGATCAAGCCGGTTTATCTGCAGCCTATAGATCGGGACACTTATAACAAGACTATTGCCTTCTTTGAAAATATCCTTAAAATCCTGCATCCGTTTATGCCTTTCATCACTGAAGAGTTGTGGCATGACGAGTTATTCGGGGGGCGCAACGGGCTGGATTGTTGCATTGTTGCACAATTGCCTGCTAATGGGGAAATTAATTCTCGCATTTTAGCCGACGTCGAAAATGTTAAGCAAATAATAACCCAGGTTAGAAATATTCGTAACAGCAAACAATTGTCGCCTAAAGAGGCGTTGCAGCTGTCAATTAAATCAAACTCGGGTATTGATTACCTGGCTTACAAAACTATTTTAACGAGGCTTGCAAATTTAAGCGAGTTGACTTTGGTTGATAATAAATTAGCAGGTGCAAGCAGCTTTTTAGTGTCAACAGACGAATGTTATGTGCCGCTTAATGAAACCATTGACCCCATAGCCGAAAGTGAGAGACTGCAAAAAGAAAAAGAATATCTAACGGGCTTCCTGAAATCTGTTAATGCCAAGCTGGGCAACGAAAGATTTATGGCTAATGCCAAACCCGAAATCATTGAGGCTGAGCAAAAAAAGAAAGCCGATGCTGAGGCCAAATTAAGGATCATAGACGAGGGGTTACTGGGATTGGCAAATTAATTGCATCAGTGGTTGATGCATCTTTGATATTTTAAATTAATCGGTTAACTAACCGTAAATATTAATTTAAAAATCCCATTGATATGGCGTATGCTAACCACTGGATATGAATAGAAATATAAGCTTTTTTAATTTTTCGCTGCGTAACGTCTTGTCCGAGGACCTTTCGATCCTGGATAATGCCCGTCTGCGCATGCTTTACTATGGATTAGCCTTAGCTTTCTTTACGCTTTCGGTAATATTAGCCGATGTGCTTTATCAACATCATGTTATTCTGAGTATTACTACAGCGGTAATGCTGATAACAGTGGCGGTGCTGTTTAAATTTTTAACTTTTCGCCCGCGTTGGACGCTCATTTCGCATCTTATACTTGTTGTTGCTACAGTTACTAATATCGTTGATATTTTTATTGCTATTCAAAACGTCGATATTGTTACGGTCGGGGCAGTGATCATGATCCTGCTCTTTGGCTTTTATATGCTGGGTCAGAAGTACGGATTGATTTATTCTTTACTCAATATTATACCCGTATTGATGCTAATGTTGCTTCAATACAGCAGTAATTATGTGTTATCTCTTAAACCAGAAAGGGTAGACCAAACTACATCTATTGTAGCTATGTTTGCTTGTTTTGCGCTGACAACCTTTATGATCAGCCATTTTTATACTGCATTTATCAGAACCTTTACCCAGCTTAAGGATACCAGCAAGAAACAGAGCAAATTGACTGCCGAGTTTGAAGCGGCAATGGAAAAAGCACAGAAATCGGCAGAAGCTAAATCTGATTTTTTGTCGACGATGTCGCATGAGATCAGGACACCTCTTAATGCCGTTATTGGTATGAGTAATCTGTTGATCAGCGGCAACCCGAGGCCTGATCAGCGTGAAAACCTGGAAGTATTGAAATTTTCGGCAGGTAACCTTTTGTCGATTGTAAATGACGTACTCGACTTTAATAAAATTGAATCAGGCAGATTGGTATTTGAAAATATTAAGTTCAATATGATCGAGCTGATGCAAAATATCTGTGGCGGGCAGGCGTTGACTGCGCAAGCTAAAGGTTTGCAATTTAAACTGGATGTTGACACTGCGCTTAGTCGTAAAGTACTGTTTGGCGACCCCACCAGAATTACCCAGATTGTATTTAACCTGATCAGCAACGCTATTAAGTTCACTGCGCAGGGCAGTGTATTTGTTAAGATAGGTTGCATTGAAGACCGCCACAATCGCGTTACGGTAAATTTTAGCGTAAAAGATACAGGTATTGGTATTGAAAAAGACCGCTTGGCTATCATATTTGAGCCGTTTATACAAGAATCGATCAGTACCACTCGTCAGTATGGCGGTACGGGTTTAGGCCTTACCATAGTTAAACGCCTCTTAGAATTGCAGGGGCTAAAAATAAAGGTAAGCAGCGCGGTAGGCCAGGGCTCTGAGTTTTCATTCAATATGGAATTCCCGGTATCGACTGAAGCATTTGAGCCGGTGCTAAATCAACAACCGGTATCACCTGAAAATAGTGATAAATTAAGCAACGTGCGAATGTTGATTGCTGAAGATAACCCCGTAAACGTGATGTTGATGAAAAAGCTGCTTTCAAAATGGGGTATCATACCAACTATTGCCGAAAATGGCGAGTGTGCTGTTGAACTGGTGCAATATGGCAACTTTGATATTATACTAATGGATTTGCAGATGCCCGTGATGAACGGCTTTGATGCCGCCAAAGAGATCCGTAATATCCGCGACCACCAAAAATCAAGCATACCTATTATAGCGCTTACAGCGTCGGCTTTATTTGATATCCGCGAACGTGTGTATGAGTCGGGGATGAACGATTATGTATCAAAACCATTCAAACCTAATGAGTTGTTTGAAAAGATACAAACGCTGGTTAAATCGCCAGCCGGCTCATTTATATTTTCTGATAGTCAGGTAGTTGCTCAATAAACTGGTAATTGTTTTGTTCGAAGTTAATACGGCAGTAATAATGCTGTAACCCGTTGGTTACGGCCAGCAGACCAATTTTGTGCACCATATTATAGCGGGCCACCTGATCAAATACTTTTTGATCAATAGTAACAGACGGCGCCTTGCATTCCACCATTAAAACCTTATGGCCCGCCGAATTAAAAGCAATAATGTCAGACCGTCTTTGTTTGCCATAAAGTTTGTGCCCCCCTTCTAACCTTAACAAAGCCTTAGGGTAATTTTTATGACCAATAAGATATTGCACAAAATGCTGTCGTACCCATTCCTCAGGCGTGATGACGATGTTGCGCCTACGTATCTCATCAAACAAAATTAAAGTTCCGTCCTGATCAGTGATCTTGAAAGGGTAAGGTGGCAGATTTAAAGGCTGGAGCATTTGTGGAAATTCAAAAAGTAAAAGTAAAAATTCAAAATGATTATTGGGGTTTAATCTAATCTATACCGCGTCATAGCGAGGAGGAACGACGAAGCAATGACGCTCAACGTGTAATGCATTGAAGTTTATTTATCAATCATCCTATTTTTGCCTTTTGAATTTTTAATTTTGACTTCGATGACTGCTGCCGATATTATCAAGGATATTAAAAACCGCAAACTGAAACCGGTATACTTATTACATGGTGATGAGCCGTATTTTATCGATCTGGTAAGTGATTATGTAGAGCGTAGTTTACTGTCGGATGCTGAGAAGGGGTTTAATCAAACGGTGCTATACGGTAAGGATACGGATGTAATGACGGTGCTTAATGCCGCCAAGCGATACCCGATGATGTCAGACTGCCAGGTAGTTTTAGTGAAAGAGGCCCAGGAAATGAAATGGGGCACAGAGAGCGATGATAAAAAAAATATCAATCCGCTGCTGAGCTATCTGGAGAGCCCATTACAAAGCACTATACTGGTATTTTGCTATAAATATGGCAAATTCGACAAGCGCAAAAAGGTCTACAAGGCGATAGAAAAAAATGGATTGGTGTTCGAGTCGGCGGCTTTATATGACAGTAAGATACCGGGTTGGATAGAAGGTTATATTGCAGAAAAGGGATACAAGATCAATGCACAGTCGTCGGCTATGCTATCAGAGTACCTCGGCAATGATCTTTCAAAAATAGCTAACGAGTTAGACAAGTTGATGTTGAATGTAGCGGCGGGACAGGAGATCACCCTCAAATTAATTCAGGACAACATCGGCATCAGCAAAGAATATAATGTATTTGAACTGCAAAGCGCACTAGGCCGAAAGGATGCTTTGAAAGTTAATCAGATCATTAATTATTTTGAGGCTAATCCGAAGAATAATCCGATTGTTTTGGTATTGGGTAACCTGAATAACTTTTTTACCAAAGTGCTTGTCTATCATTATGTAAAAGATAAATCGCAGCAAAACCTGGCGAGGGAACTGGGTGTCAGCCCGTTTTTTGTGAAGGATTATGAGCAGGCGGCGCGCAGTTATCCTTACGGAAAAACGATGCAGATCATCCATTACCTGCGCGAATATGATGTGAAAAGCAAGGGTGTTGAATCAAACACCGATCATGGCGGATTGATGAAGGAATTGATGTTTAAGATATTGCATTGATGCTTTAGCACTTTAGGGCGCCGTTGATTGCGGAAAGAATGGGCAACGACGTGTGCAAATAATAAATTACCATGATGAACAGAAGTATCGTTTCTATCAGCCTGTTTTATTGTTTTGTAGCTATAAGTTGCAAAACAATAGAGCCTTATGATTCCTCTGAACTTTCCGAAAGAACCTACAGAGACTACGTTTTGTATCGCTGTCTTGAAAAGGGGCTTGATGCAAAAGTTCTTTTTTCAAACGATCTGAGTATAGGTATCTATGATGAGCTAAGTGAAGGAACCATTTCAAACGGTGAGATTGCTCAATATTTGGATTCGTTAGTTGCAAGAAGGGTTAAATCTATCTTCTTTCCTCCTAAGCTTCCCCCTGACCTTGAAGGAGATGTGGCCCCACGTACGGAAGGACGAAAGGCGATCTTTATGAGTTGTATCAATTATTACAATAGCAAGGAGCTTCGTAACGACATAAAGAAGGTGATGAAAATGAAGAAAGACGTTGACTGGAAAACTGCAGAAACGTTAAAGAAATCTGTAGGGAAGAAGCGACCGGCGCCGAAATTTAAAATAGGTAAGACGTAATTGAAGCCCATAATCTTCGGCTCGCTAAATCTGAAGCGACTTTTTAATCGTTTCGTGGATATTGCTTAATTTGTCGCCACTTTTGTCGATAGCTCGTCTAACGATATAGGAATGTACTTTAACACTATCAAAACAAAGAACATCAATGAACTACTGGTTAGTAAAATCCGAACCTCATAAATATAGCTGGGAAAAATTTAATGAAGATGGCCGTACCTTTTGGGATGGCGTGCGCAATTACCAGGCGCGTAACAACCTGCGTGAAATGAAAGAGGGCGACCTGGTGCTGTTTTACCACAGTAATGAGGGCAAAGAGGTTGTAGGTATAGCCAAAGTAGTTAAAACCGCCTATCAAGACCCAACCACCACCGACCCGAACTGGCTGGTTGTTGATCTATCGCCAGTAGAGACGCTAAAGAAGCCGGTAACCCTTGAGCAAATCAAAGCCGATGAGCGTTTAAAAGATGTCGGCTTGGTACGCCAGGGGCGTTTATCGGTAATGGGAATGAAAAGAGAGGAGTTCGATCGTATCGTTGAGTTGGGCAGTTAGCCTTTATTCCCGTCGTTTATAAACAAGGCTTTTAATTCGGTAGCCTCATCTGCTTTCATTTTGCCGCCTAACACCAGGCGCAACTGGCGTCGTCGTAAGGCTCCGGCAAATAATTCTTTTTCCGCAGCCGTTTCAGGGATAAGGCCCGGCACTTCTATTTTATGGCCATCCTGGTCAAGCGCCACAAAGGTGTAGTAGGCCTCGTTGCTTTTTACCCGGGTACCCGACGGTACATTTTGCGCCCACACATCCAGGCGCACCTCCACCGAGGTATTGAAAGCCCGTGTTACTTTGGCTTCGATAGTCACCACATCACCTAGTTTGATAGCATGCTTAAAAGACACATTATCAACAGAGGCAGTTACGGTAATGCGATTACAATGTTTCTGCGCCGAAATAGCGGCTGCAATATCCATCCAATGCAGCAGGCGGCCACCCATTAAATTGTTTAGCATATTGGTATCATTAGGCAATACCAACTCATTCATAACAGTAAGCGAATCTTTGGGCGTTTTGGTATTCATAGGTATATGTTTGAAGGTAAATATACGGCTATAATGTAACTAAAACCTGATATAATTGTCCAAATGCAGCAAATACTTTAGCTTTAGCCAAATTAACCGAACTATGAATAAAATTGCTGCACAATACCTGTGCATTGCGCTCTTTTCACTGGGCATTTTCACCCATGCCGCAGAGGCACAAGACAAAAAAGAATACAAAGATCTTGGCGAAGCCTTAATGTCTGCAGGCCAACTACACGGCAAATCCGGTCCACAAAGTGTAAACTGGATAAACGAGGGCCAAAAGTATTCCTACATATCCGGCGAAGAGATTAGGTCGATGGAGCCGGCCACTTTGAAGGATGAGCTTATCTTCGATAAAAAAGGCTTGAACTTTCCGGGTACAAAAAATCCGTTCGCTTATAATTCTTTCCAATGGTCGCACGATTCAAGGAATCTGGTTTTTCAATCTAATTTCAGACCTATTTACCGTAAATCAGGCATAGCCGATTATTACATATATAACCTGCAAAGCAAACAGCTTAAACAGGCAGCAAAAGATGCGCGTTCTGCCGAGCTGTCGCCAAATGGAAAAAAGGTTGGTGTAGAGCGCAAGGGTAATATGTATGTATATGACTTTGCTACCGGTAAAGAAAAACAACTAACCAACGATGCTACGGGCGATAAAGGTATTTTCAATGGCCATTATGATTGGGTGTATGAAGAAGAGTTTGGCCAACCGCAAGCCTGGAACTGGTCGCCCGACAGTAAGTATATAGCTTACTGGCAGTTTGATGAACATAAAGTGCCCGATTTTGAAATGACCAATTTTGAAGGTCATCATAGTGAGATTGTTCACATCCCGCTGCCGCAGGTAGGCGATGCTAACCCGAGTGTCAGGATAGGTGTAGCCGATGTTGCCACCGGCAAAAAAATCTGGTTAAAGCCCGACGAAACCGGCGATTTTTACATCCCCCGCATATATTGGACAAGTAACCCCGATGTGCTGGCGCTGATGACGCTTAACCGCCAACAGAACCACATGAAGTTATACTTTTTCAACGTAAAGACGGGTGAACATCAGGTAGTACTTGATGAAAAGAATAACACCTGGGTAGCAGTATTCGATTTTTATACCGATGTGAATGATATGATCTATTTCCCCGAACATAGCAAAGAGTTTTTCTGGGTGTCAGACCGTTCAGGGTATTATCACATCTATCGATACAGTTACGGCGGCAAGCTGATCAACCAAGTAACCAAAGGCAACTGGGATATGATCAAGGTTGAGGGCATAGACACTAAAACCCAAAGTATCTATTACTTGTCGGCAGAATCTTCAGGCCTGGCACAGGAGCTTTATAGCATTAAGTTTGATGGCAGCGGCAAGAAAAAGATAAGCCAGGTTAATGGTTTTCACGCCGTCAATATGTCGCCCGATACCAGGTATTTCATTGACAGCTATAGTAGTATCAGTACGCCAACACATGTTGGTTTATTTGATAATAGCGGCAAAGCCCTGAAAATGCTGGAGGATAATAAAGACGTAACCAATTTCTTGAATACGCACGCTTATTCTGCGCCCGAACCATTCAAGGTAAAAACCAACGACGGCGTTATGCTGGACGCTTATATGATTAAGCCGTTCAATTTTGATCCCACGAAAAAGTATCCGGTAGTACTTACCGTATACGGCGGACCGGAATCGCACTCATTTTATAACAAATTCTCGGCGAACCCGTGGCAGCAATGGCTGGCTCAAAGCGGCTATATTGTTGTCGATGTTAATAATCGTGGTATCTCTAACTATGGTAGTGCTTTCTTAAAAATCGGCTACAAACAATTGGGTAAATATGAAAGCGCCGATTTTGCCGAAACGGCTCAATACGTGAATACACTGCCTTATGTAGATAAAGGTAAGATAGCGATTATGGGTACCAGCTACGGCGGTTTTGCTACGGTTTATACGTTATTGACACATCCGGGTGTGTTTGCTGCAGGCATAGCAAATTCGGCAGTGACCGATTGGCGTTTATATGACGACATCTACACCGAGCGTTATATGGGCCTGATGAACGAGAACGAGGCGGGCTACAACCAAAGCTCTGCGCTTATGCATGCCGGTAGTCTGCAGGATCGTTTACTGCTGATCCACTCGATGAGTGATGATAATGTACATCCGGCTAATACCATGCAACTGCTTACTGCATTAACCGCAGCAGGCAAAGACGTTGATCTGCGTATCTATCCAAAGGGCGCGCATGGTGCGGCTTATGATCTGCAAAGCTACATGTTAATATACAATGTTGAATTTCAGTACCTGGAGAAATACCTGAAAGGCAAGAATGATCTGCCGAATCTGAACGAAGGGAAGTAAAATTACTCGGAAAAGAAAGAGCCGGTAAGCGATGTTGTTCACCGGCTCTTTTTATGGCATCCGGTTAAAGACCATGGTCTTGCCGATAAACTTAAAATGCCAATAGCCAATGACTTTTAAAACCTCGTCTTTATCCAGGCGAGCCGATGCGCTCCAGTAGTGCCCGGTTTGCGCCTCATATATTTTGCCGTTCTCCCAACTTTCTGACTTTGTATCGTACACAATACCGCTAATTACATCCATACCCAATATTTTGCGGCTGCGCAGGGCAGGGTCGGGGTTGTGCTTGTCTGTCCACTCTTCCATACTTTTGCTGTTGTCATCACTTTTAAACCAAACCATTTTGCCACGGTAACTGTTGCCGCTTTTGTAAATCTGTACAATCAGGTTTTTGTTTGATGATATCCATTTGCCGCAAATACGGTCGGCGTCACTATTAGGTTTAACGGGCTGGGCTATAATGCCCGTTAAAAAAAATAAGGTTAAAAATTTAAACATTAGTAGGTTGTTCGGTATTTATTGCTTTAGTTGAAAATCCGCTTGTTACAAACTCAATTTGATAAGATATATTAACTAAATTTATTGCGGGTTGTTTTTAAGTTTCAAACCTAATACTAAAAAATGAAAAAGATATTATTTGTGGCTGCCTTGTTATTATTTGCCGGTAAATTTGTTTATGCAGATTCTGTGAGCATCAAACATTTTGTAGTAAAAGAAAATCCGTTTGCCGATAGCGAACTAGCTATAGTTGCTACCGATAGCCTCGGTAACATACAGGAAAACGTGGACGGTGTTTTTGCTTTCACAATAAATGGTTTTCAAGAACAAATGCAGTTTGAAAAGGGAACAGCTTTTTATCGCCATAAATTAGATAAGTCAAGCTTTTTCTATGTTAAGCATATTAATAACGCAGGTACGCACTCTATGCTATATTACATTTATAAGCAAGATGGCAAGCTGAAGCCCCTGCATGTGAGCTGGACGTTGCTGGTTATCATTCCGCTGGCTTTGGTGCTGTTGGGGTATATGTTTAAGCGCTTTATCATCATCGCCATAGTGATCTTCCTGATCTTTATCTACTTTAATCACCACAATGGCCTGAGTATGCCTACCTTCTTCGAAAGTATTTTTGATGGATTAAAAGGGATGTTTTGATTTGCGGATGCCGCACATCAGAACGGCATTCCTATGCCAAAGTTTAGCTGCATAAAGTTGTAGGTATCGCCAACGGATCGGCCGTTCTTATCAACGCCCACGCGGTTAGCATCAAGATAAGCTTGCTTAAATGCGCCGGGATGAAACAACTCATTGCCATGCTTAAGCAACACCCATTGATCTGAACCGCTAAACTGCGGATCTTTAAACTTGAACGCAGCATCCAGCCTGAAGACGAAGAAGCTTACGTCAAAACGTAAACCGGTACCAATGCCAATAGCAGTTGATTGCAAAAAGTTACCAAACCTGAACTCTCCATTCGGGTTTTCCGGCTGTTTGTGTAACCGCCATACGTTGCCGGCATCTATAAACACGGCACCTTTCAACTTCGAACCAAAGAAATTGTTGACCAGCTTATATCGATACTCGGCATTGGTGATGAATTTGATCTCGCCAAACTGGTCGATGTATTTTAACCGGCTGCGCAGCGTAGTGTCGCCCCCATAATAAGTGCCGCGATTAAACTGGCCAGGGCCTAATGTACGCGGAAGCCATGCCCGTATGTCGTTAGCGCCACCGGCATAAAAGTTTTTTTCAAATATCAGCTGATCGCTATTGCCATAGGGGATGCCAATGCCCGGATTTACCCTGAATATAAACTGACGCTCGCCGCCAAAACTATGATAGAACCTCAGGTCTATTTCAGTTTTTGCATACTGATAAAAAGTATAACCAAAAAGTTTGCGTTTACCCAGCGTGTCTTTTGGCGTGTTAAAAGTGTTTGCGGCAAGCGAAAGCATGTTGCCGCCCACATCTAATGATCCTTTAAAATAGGTAAAGTTTTGATAGGTATTTAACAGGTTGCCATTGGCCTGATAAGTGTATTGGCTACCCGTTGTAAAAACGGTGCGGCCAATTAGTTTGATATATGAATAGCTGTTTTTTTTCAATAATTCCTGATAAGCCTCAGGGTCAATAATGCCTCTGGAGAATTCGATATTGATAGGGGTTACACTATGTACCTTGTTTGCCGTCTCCAGGAAATCATAAGTAACAGAGTTAACCAAACTGGTGCGTTGAACCAGCCCTTTTTGGAAGAACAATGAATAGTTGCTTGAAAATGTCGTGTGCGGAACGCCGTATTTACCAGGCTTGGCAAAATTAAACGGTGTAACTATCCAGGGATAAATTAAGCTGGCGCCCACCTTAAAATCCTGGTTCTCTACAATGCTTTTATTGCTGGAGGTGTTTCTGCCATTGTCGTATAGTACACTTAAGTTAAGTTTAACCTGTAGGGTAACAGCTTTTTTAAAAATGTTCCTGTCGGTAAAAGTGTTGCCGATATTATAGCCATACCGGCCATCGGCAAACAAAAATTCACCTTCTACGCGGTCAGACATGCGTTTAAGCGGTATCAGCTTTAATACCATGTTCAGACGATTGGTGCTGTCTGCCGTTTTGGTGTATTCGGGGTTAGGCACATTTCTGAACACATTTAACTCTGACAAGCGCGAAGTAGTAGCAGTTTGCATATCGGCATTATACAGCTGTCCCTTTTTCAGCAAAACATAATCAACTACCGGGTGCGGCTTAAAACGGTGCGAAAAGTCCACGAATTTAAATTGCGAATCAACCTTTAATGTGTCTTCTTTCCCGTTATACCGCCCATAACTGTTTGATATGGTTATCAAGGTGTTGTTTATGGTATAAATGGGGTGCGCAAGTTTATCGGCAGGATTATCAATAAACAGGGTTAGATCAACCACACCGCTATTGTATGTCGAATCAACGGTATAATTCAGATACTGGCGGTAAAAGTCATAGTAACCATTGCGTTTCATCTCCTGAAAAAACGCATCTCGGTCAAACGCTAAACTGTCTGCATCAAATCTTCCGCCGGGTTGCAGGTGCGAAAATACCAGACGGGTTTTGCGATAAAGTGTACGTACTCTGGGGTCAGCAATGCTATCCTGTATCTTACGTATCCTGAACATTGGCCCTTCGTTAACGGTAAATGTTAAAAACGCTTTTTTCTTTTTTATGGTGATGCTATCCTCAACTTTAGCTTTAAGGTAACCTTTGCTTTGCGTGAATTTTTCGATCTGCAGACGCGAAAACTCAACCAGGTCACTATCTAATATCGCCGGTGGCTCACCTATATTTTTTTTACCGTTTTTATTGAACAAATAATAAAGCTGCAGGTTGAAGGCATTGTTGGGCTGCTGTTGTTTGTCAACGTAATTAAGGGCCTGCTCCTCAAACTCTTCGTCTATGCCTTTAATGGTGACTTTGCGTACCAGTTTTTCATTTCCTTTTAGTCCGCGTGTTAAACTGCAACCTGAGCCTATAAAAAGCAGAAGAATACTTAATATTGCAATACGGTATTTAGCTGTGCCTATATATGCTTTCAAAATCTAATATTAGTTTATTACAGTCCTTACAACAAAAAAAGTTTCGCAGGGAACATGGCTTGTTTTTAGTTGAAGGCTACAAATCTGTAAGCGAATTTGCTGATTCGGCTTATCAAATTGAAGCTGTTTACCATACGGCAGCCACTGCCCCAAAAATGCTTAAATTATCGCAGAAAATAAACTCAATCGAGATATCATCTGCCATAATTGAAAAAATAAGTTCCCTAAAAACCCCTGCCGATGTTGTGGCGACAGTTAAGATACCCCAATGGCCGGCCTTAGTTCATGATACCCTTAACAAAAAATTCTCGATTGTGTTGGATGGCATTCAAGATCCCGGCAATATGGGCACCATTATCCGCACGGCCGATTGGTATGGCATTGAGAATGTTATCTGCTCAGAAGACTGTGTAGAAGTATACAATCCTAAGGTGGTACAGGCAACCATGGGCTCTTTATCACGTATTAATGTTCATTATATCCATCTTGCTTCAATACTCACAAACACCAAACTGCCGGTTTATGGTGCGTTATTAGATGGCGAAAATATTTATAATACCAATTTCGGCACGGAAGGTTTAATTGTAATGGGTAATGAGGGCAAGGGTTTAACCGATAAAGTGAAGCAATTTGTTACCCGGGCTATCACTATTCCACGTGGTGGCAGGGCAGAATCTTTAAACGTTGCTATAGCAACAGCTATATTTTGCTCAGAAATAAACAGAAATAAGCTTAAATAAATGTTGGTTGACAATAAATAATTGCTATTTTTGCAAGCCTTTAAAAATAGGGTCGGATGGCCGAGTGGCTAGGCAGAGGTCTGCAAAACCTCCTACAGCGGTTCGAATCCGCTTCCGACCTCAGGGTTAACAGATATTAAAAACAAAGTCATGGGCGTAACACGTTTAAAAAGAAAAGATAGAAGAAACAAAACCTTCTCAAGATTAGAAGTTCAGTTTTTAAAGAACGCTACTAACCTGGAAGCAGGAAGCCGTTCTCACGAGTCAGCAAATAGCCAGATTAACATCAACAACAATGCTTTGGCTAAAGCTGCTGCCGCTCTTAAATAATTTAATTTAAGACATTCAGATATAGAAAGTCCTGTTGGCGATGCCGGCGGGACTTTTTTTTATGACCCGTAGAGACGCAATGTTTTGCTTCTGTGATTTGCATAATTGGACGCAAAATGTTGAGTCTCTACGATTAGGATAATAATTTTTTATTAATCTTCTTGATTAATCCCGGCCCTTCATAAATAAATCCGGTATATAATTGCACCAGTGATGCGCCTGCCTCTAGTTTTTCCAGTGCATCTTCTGCCGAGTGTATGCCGCCGACACCAATAATGGGAAAAGAACCGTTTGACTTATCTGTAAGGTAACGAATCACTTCTGTTGAACGCCTGGTCAACGGCGCGCCGCTGAGACCGCCGGCTTCTTCTTTGAGTATGGGGTTTGACAATGATGATTTATCAATAGTAGTATTAGTAGCTATAACGCCGGCGATCTTTGATTCTTGAACGATTTCCACAATGTCATCTAATTGCTCATTAGTCAGGTCAGGTGCTATTTTGAGCAGGATAGGTCTGCTGATGCCGGTTTTGTTGTTGCGTTGCTGTAGAGTATTTAAAATCGCCATCAAGGGCCCTTTCTCTTGTAGCTCACGCAGGCCGGGTGTGTTAGGCGAACTTACATTTACTACAAAATAGTCAACTACATCAAACAGGCGGTCAAAGCATTTAATGTAATCGCTCACCGCATCCTCGTTAGGTGTGTTTTTATTTTTGCCGATGTTGCCACCGATGATCAGCCCTTTTTGTGCAGACGGTTGTTTTTTGCGGTAAGCGGCGATGCGCCCTGCTACTACATCAACTCCCAGGTTATTAAAACCCATGCGGTTGATCAACGCTTTCTCGCGCGGACTGCGAAACATCCTGGGCTTTGGATTACCCGGCTGGGGCAGGGGAGTAACCGTACCCACCTCAATAAAACCAAAGCCCAGGTTAGCCATCTCGCTGATCACCTCGCCATTTTTATCAAAACCTGCGGCCAGGCCAACCGGATTAATAAATTTCAAGCCGAAAACTTCTTTTTCCAATCGGTGGTCCTTGATATCCCAAACCGCCCTGCTCACAGCCGCGCCGCCCGGAACACGATTAAAGCGTTTCAGGTTACGGGTTACAAAGTAGTGAATGCTTTCAGGGTCAAATTGGAAGAAGATAGGTTTGATCAACTTGTACATAACGGCAAAGTTAGCAATTTTACAGCATAACCCTACCCCAGGCAACTATCCGGCATTAACCCCGTATGTGTATAAACAAGTTTCTATTTATGCACAATCTTTCCCCCGGCAAACACAGGTTTACACAATTGGATAGTTTAAGGGGATTGGCGGCTTTAGCTGTTTTTGGAGGTCACAGTATTGCAGGTATTATTGGTTTGCCGCTATTAATTAAGCTGCTGCATACCCCTTTAAGCATTTTTATTAATGGCAATGCGGCTGTAATGTTCTTTTTTGTGCTTAGCGGCTTTGTGCTCAGCCTGCCTTTTATTGACGGTCAAAGGCCTTTGAATCTCCTGGCATTTTATACTAAAAGAGTTTTCAGGATCTATCCGGCATTCGTAATGGCAATTATAGTGGCAATAGTTTTAAAAGAGTTTGTATTTCTGCCTCATGCTAAACCGACCGGGGGCTTGTGGCTGAACCAATATTGGCTTTGGGATATGAATGTTGCCAACTTTAAAGAAATTTTGTACACGCTGTTGCTGGTAGCGCCCCATATTAAGTTCAAGCTGGTCGATCCGCCGATGTGGTCGCTCGCGGTGGAAATGATCATGGCTTTTTTTATTCCGTTTTTTATCCTGATCGCTTCGCGCTGCCACATCATTATCAATGCAGGGATATTTATACTGCTTTCCTATTGGTCGTACACCAGCCATACCTATGTTACTTTTCATGCAGGTATATTTTATCTCGGCGTTGTTTTAGCAAAGCACAGAAAACCGATCATAAGTACTATAAGACGTTGGTCCATGACTATTAAAATATTGCTCGCCCTGGTGGCGCTGATTTTGTATAATGCCGGTATGCAGTTTTTAAATCTGCATGCATCTGCATACTATGTCATATTTATTTATTGTCTGCCGGCAATTGGCAGTGCTGTGATAATTGCTTTGGTACTTGCAAGTAGCAGGCTATCTGATTTCTTTGAACAACGCCCGTTTGTTTTTATGGGGACGATAAGTTATAGTTTTTACCTGATGCATTTCCCGATTTTGCTGACGCTGTCGTCAATCATGATAGCTTGGTCGGGGTCATACCTTGCAGTAATTACCGGGCTTTTCTTAACCATTGCTATGAGTTATATAGTAATGCTATTTATAGAACGTCCTTTTCAGGCGATGGCATCACGGCTCGTTAAAATGCATCGGTTTTTCAATATTATTACTCTCAAAATTTAAATCAGCTTATTTTCTGCTAAAGTTTGGTTTCTTAAATAAATCTGTAAATTCGGTACTCCTATTCAGGAACAAACCAATTTAAACTTATGGGAAATCAAGACAACAATCGTCGCAGTTTTATCAGAAACGCATCAATAGGCACTATTGCCGCTATCAGTATTCCGCAAATTGTATCGTCAGCTTTGGCTGCTGTACCAAAAGGCAAAAAAGTTAGTATTGAGCCGGGCGACGTGATTCTGTTTCAGGGCGATTCTATAACCGATGCGGGTAGAAATAACCGCAACGCTTTTTCGCCAAATAACGCCGGCGCACTAGGCAATGGTTATGCCATGATTGCTGCCAGTCAATTGCTATTGCAAAACCCAGGTAAAGATTTAAAAATCTATAACAAAGGCATCAGCGGAAATAAAGTTTATCAACTGGCCGAACGATGGGATGCCGACACATTGGCTATCAAACCTAACCTATTGAGCATCCATATTGGCGTAAACGATTATTGGCACACGCTAACCAACGGTTATACCGGCACTATCGATAATTATATCAGCGATTATAGAAAATTACTTGACCGTACCAAAGAGGCTTTGCCAAATGTAAAACTGATTATCTGTGAGCCATTCGGCGTACTTGGGGTAAAGTCCGTAACCGATGCCTGGTATCCTACTTTTAATCAATTCAAAAAAGCGGCACGGGACATAGCCGACCAGTACAACGCACCATTTGTACCCTACCAGGCCGCCTTCGACAAAGCCATAACCCAGGCACCGCCAGCCTACTGGACAGGTGATGGTGTACATCCATCGGTAGCAGGCGCAGCCCTGATGGCGCATACCTGGCTGGAGGCGGTGAAATAAGCTAGAAGCGTAAAGCAGAAAGGCGAAAGCTTATCTTCGAATCGTAAGCCTTAAGCTTTCGCCTTTAAGCTTAAAAAGCGTACCTTTGTGCGCAAATGATTGCTATAAATAACCTTACGTTCGAGATTGGTGCGCGGGCATTGTATGACGAAGCCAACTGGCATATTAAACCGGGAGAAAAGATAGGCCTTATTGGCGCTAACGGAACCGGAAAAACTACCCTTCTAAAAATTATTACGGGTGAGTATACCCCGACGTCGGGTACTATATCAATGGCTAAGGACCTCACCATGGGGTACCTTAACCAGGATCTGTTGTCTTACTCGTCCGACAAAAATATTGTGCATGTGGCTATGGAGGCTTTTGAGCGCCAAAACCAATTGCATGACGAGATCGAAGCCTTACTTAAAAAGTTAGAAACCGATTATACGGAGGATCTTATCCATAAACTGAGCGATAAGCAATCAGAATTTGAAGCGCTTGATGGTTATAACATTGAATACAAAGCGCACGAAATTTTAGCCGGTCTGGGTTTCAGCGAAGCTGATTGCCATCGGAAGCTAAATACCTTTTCGGGTGGATGGCGTATGCGTGTTATGCTGGCTAAGATACTTTTACAGGCACCTGATATCCTGTTGCTGGATGAGCCTACCAACCACTTAGACTTACCGTCAATACAATGGCTGGAAGATTATTTGAAAGCATTTACAGGTGCTATTATCATCGTGTCGCACGATAGATGGTTCCTGGATAAAGTAATTAACCGCACGGTTGAATCACGCAAGGGTAAATTGAATGTTTATGCCGGCAATTATACTTTCTATCTGGAAGAAAAAGCACTGCGTGCAGAGATTCAGCGCGGCGAGTTTAAAAATCAGCAATCGAAAATAAAACAGGAAGAGCGTTTAATTGAACGTTTCCGTGCCAAGGCATCCAAAGCAAAAATGGCGCAGTCGCGTATCAAAATGCTGGATAAAATGGAGCGTGTTGAGGATGTAGATGACGATAACCCCGAGGTTAACTTCAGCTTTAAATTCAGTAAACAATCTGGCAGGCACGTGGTGACATTGGAACATATTACCAAAAAATATCCGGCAATTGATATTTTGGATGATGCCGAGGCAATCATCGAAAAAGGCGATAAAATTGCTTTGATAGGTGCTAACGGCCGTGGTAAATCAACTTTACTGCGCATTATAGCCGGTGCCGATAAAGAATTTGAAGGTAAAGCAATAACGGGCCATAATGTTACGCAAACTTTCTTTGCGCAGCACCAATTGGAGAGCTTGCACCTTGAAAACCAGATATTACAGGAACTGCAGGCATTTGCTCCAAAACACACCGATACAGAATTGCGCTCTATATTAGGCTCCTTCCTGTTTACCGGCGATGACGTGTTTAAAAAGATCAAAGTGCTGTCGGGTGGCGAGAAGTCGCGCGTGGCTTTAGCCAAAGCATTAACTGCCGATGCTAACTTCCTGGTACTCGATGAGCCTACCAACCACCTTGATATGGCATCGGTTAATATATTGATCCAGGCACTGCAGCAGTATGAAGGTACCGTGATCGTCGTATCGCACGACCGTTACTTTCTGGATAACGTAGCTAACAAAATTTGGTTCATTGAAGATCAAAAGATCAAAGAATATCCGGGTACCTATGCCGAGTACGATGAATGGTTTGCTAAACGTAAGATAGAACCAAAAGGTCTACCGGCTTCTCAACCAAAAAAGGAAGAAAAAAAACCGGAACCGGTTAAACAGCAACCATCTGATAACAAACAGCAGCAACTAAAGAAAATGAATCAGGATCTTTCAAAAATGGAAGAGCAGGTTTCAGTTTTAGAAAAAGCAGTGAAAGACCTGGAAGTAAAGCTGGCCGACGATAAAATCTATAACGATCCGGCTAAGTTAAAAGAAGCAGATACCGCATACGCTCAAAAGCAGACGGAGCTAAAACAAACCCAGCAAAAATGGGAGGAACTGGCCGAGCAAATTATGGAGCTGGAAGCGTAAACGTTCAATATAATTTAAAAAAGCCATCAGTCGGTAGATTGGTGGCTTTGTTTTTAAACCTTCTGCCATTCCGAGCGTAGCAAAGAATGACAGAAAGGAAAAGTATGTATACTTGCATTATGAGAAAATGCGTTGTAATCCTGTTAATGTTCATTAGTCTGAATGCGCTGGCGCAAGTAACCTATACCGACAGTGTTTACAATGCTCATATTAAAACGGTTCAGTTTTATAACACTAAGAAGGAGATGTCTTTCCCGGTAATTGCCCTGCAAGGCGAGCAGGCCCTGCTCACTTTTGACGATTTGCGCGGCGGCACTCGCAATTATTATTACACCTTAGAGCACTGCAGCAGTAACTGGCAGCCGTCAAACATATCAAAAGCCGAGTATTTACAGGGCTTTCAGGATGATCGTTTGCTGGATTATACCTATTCAACTTCTACACTGCAAAAATATACTCATTACGAGCTGAAGGTGCCTAACAGTAATATCAAACCAAAAATATCAGGCAACTATATCCTTAAGGTTTATGAGGATGCTGATCAATCAAAAACGGTATTGACACGCCGTTTGTATGTTATTGATGCTAAAGTTTCAGTTGCGGCCAATATCGTGCCGTCTAGCAATCCGTCATTAAGACAAGAAAACCAAAAGATCAATTTTCAGGTAGCGTATGCCGGTTTGAATGTGCAGAATCCTAATACCGATATCAAAGTTTTGTTGATGCAAAACGCCCGTTATGAAACCGCTATCTGGAATAGTGTGCCGTCAACCATCCGCGGTACGCAGTTAGTTTACAACGACATTAATACCAATGATTTTGCCGGCCGTAATGAGTTCAGGCATTTCGATACACGTAGTTTGCGACTTAACTCAGAAAGGATAGGTCATATCTACCGCGATACAGCTTATACCGTTACGTTGCTGACTGACCCGGCACCTAACCAGGAAGGTTATACGCTGCTTTATGATAACGACGGCAAGTTCTTCATTCTAAACCAGGACGGCAGTGGCGAGCCACGCCGTGATGCGGATTATGCGCATATGTATTTCAGCATGTTTGCTAATAAAACCGATAAAGAAGGCGCTGCTTACATCGTAGGTAAGTTTAACGATTATAAGCTGGACGATAACAGTAAAATGGATTTCGATCCTATAAAAGGCCGCTTTTTTACCAGCCTGTTTTTAAAGCAGGGCGTTTATGATTACGAGTATGTGTGGGTAGATAAAAACACCGGCAAAGCCGATGATGTACCGATTGAAGGCAGTCATTTCGAAACGGAGAATGAATACCAGCTGCTGGTTTATTATCGCCCGGTAAGTGGCCGTTGGGATGAATTGGTCGGATACCGGTTATTGAGCAACATACAAAAATAAAGATGTCATTCCAGATAGATAAGCAAAATCCCACAATTAGCACTAAATGGCTCTATCTCTTTATTGGTATAGCTGTCATAGTGAATTTTAGCGGATTGTTTGTCCCCATTATTGGTCCCGACGGTACGCTTTATGCCTCTATTGCCAAAGCCATGGCAAAGACCAATAATTTTGTCGACTTATATGCCTATGGCCAGGATTGGCTGGATAAACCTCATTTTCCATTCTGGGTAACTGCGCTTTCGTTTAAACTTTTTGGCATCAATACCTGGGCTTATAAGCTGCCGGGCATACTGTTTATGATGATGGGCGCCTTTTATACGTATCTGTTTGGCAAGACGCTTTATAATAAACAAGTTGGCCTGTGGGCCACGCTCATCTTGCTGACAGCCCAGCATATCGTCCTGTCGAATAATGATGTTCGTGCCGAGCCTTATCTAACCGGCCTGATCATTGCTTCAGTATATCACCTATATAAAGCGCATAGCACCAATAGCTATTGGCAATTACTATGGGGATGCATTTTCGCGGCCTGCGCTGTTATGACCAAAGGAGTGTTTGCCGTTATACCCATTGGCGGGGCGATTGCGGGACATTTCATTATCACCAGGCAGTGGGAAGAAGTGTCTAACCGGCGTTGGTTAGTAGCTATTGTTTTAGTGCTGATCTTCATCCTGCCCGAGCTGTATTGCCTTTACCAGCAGTTCGATATGCACCCTGAAAAACTGATGTTTGGCAGATATTATGTCTCCGGTGTGCGGTTCTTTTTTTGGGATAGTCAGTTTGGCCGCTTTTTTAATACCGGCCCCATTAAAGGGCATGGCGACCCCACTTTCTTTATTCACACTACACTTTGGGCCTTTTTGCCATGGTCATTTTTACTATTTGTGGCTGTTTTTCAATTTATAAAAAAAGGTATTAAGCAGGTTAAGAACATTGAGTGGTATTGCATTTCAGGGGCATTAATTACTACGCTGCTTTTTTCGGCTTCTAAATTTCAGTTACCGCATTATCTGAACATTGTCTACCCGTTTTTTGCCATTATTACTGCGCAGTACCTGTATACCGTACAGCTGGCCAAAAGCATCCGTGCTATCCGTATCACACAAACGGCAGTTATATTTTTGTTAGTGGCTACCATTGTAGTATTAAACTATTTCTATGAGCCAGAAACGTTGACGGCGACCATTGGCATATGCTTGTTGACCTTGCTTGTTGCACTATTGTTTTTGCCTCAGGATATTGTAAAAGCTACTATATCCAAAGTAGTATTGCGGACATTACTGGTGTCGTTTTTTATCAATGTCTATTTAAATACAGTGTTCTATAGTTCGCTGTTAAGATATCAGGCTGGCAGCGAAGCCGCTATGTGGGTCAATCAGAATAACCCCCGACAATTGCAAGTTGTACAGTTGAATGACGAATACCAATCGTCTTTTAATTTTTATATCACGCAGCCGCTCATTACTGTCACTGATGACAACCCTATCAATTATCCTAAGCAACCTTTTATACTTTATGCTCCCGCCCAAAGAATTGAGCAATTGGGCCAACTGGGCTGGCATATAAAGCTGCTAAAATCATTTGAACGCTATTGGATAAGCAGGCTAAAGCCGGTTTTCCTGAATAAGGCGACCCGATCCGGAGTGCTGACCGAAATGCAGGTTGTTTATATTGAGCCCAAACCAATAAAAGATTTTACCAACTACGCGCAATAACACTATTTTTGCGGCGATGGATACTTCACTAAAAAACAAATACGACAGCATAATTTTTGATCTGGATGGTACGCTTTGGGATAGTTCGGCTAATGTAGTGGTGGCCTGGCAAACCGCCAAAGAGCAGGTTAACTATATCAAAGAAGATTTTACCCGTCCCATGATCCACTCGATAACTGGCATGACCTACAAGGCTATCTTCGAGACTTTATTACCCTACCTGAACGAAGAGCAGCGCGAAGAGTTTAAAGCGCTGGCGGGTAAGTACGAGCTGGAGATATTGTACGAAAAAGGCGGCGAGCTTTATCCGGGTTTAGAAAGGGCACTGAGACAGCTGTCAGCAAAATATAAACTATTTATTGTAAGCAATTGTCAGAGCGGTTATATAGAAGTATTTTTCAAGATCAGCGGCTTTGAACATTATTTTGCGGGCCATCAGTGTTATGGTACCAAAAATCAACCGAAGGCTGAGAATATTGCCGATATTGTGAATGACCATAGCCTGAAATCGCCTGTTTATATAGGCGATACTATGGGCGATTATAATGCAGCTACTAAAGCCGGTGTTCCCTTTATCTTTGTAAACTATGGTTTTGGCAAGGTTGACGAGGGGCAGATCGCCACTGTGTCGTCGTTGACTGAACTGGCTGGATTGCTGTAATACCCAAACCTTTCTGTCGTCGCAGAGTTGAATTGATACATACTGTCAATATGAAAATATCTAAATACCTGCATTCTTGTCTCGTTTTTGAACTGGACGGCTATAAGTTATTGTTTGATCCGGGTAAGTTTAGTTTTGCTGAGGGTGATGTGACCGCCGCTATGTTTGCAGATGTAAATGCTGTTATCATTACGCATTTACATCCTGATCACCTGGATACTGAAAATCTGAAGAAGATAGTTGAGTTGAGCGGTGCTGCTGTTTATACTAATGAGCAGGTAGGCGAGGTATTGCAAAAACAAGCTATGGCGCATACGGTGTGGCAGGATGGTATTCACCAATTGGGGCCGTTTAAATTGCAGGCCGTAACTGTTCTGCATGAACTAATTATGGATAATCCCTTGCCGCAGATGATGGGTTTTGTGATTAATGATACGATATTGCATCCGGTTGACTCGATGGAAGATGAGCTGTTACGGTATAAAGGGATTGAGCTGCTTATTATGGTAACCATGGCGCCTTTTGCTAACGAGGTTCGCATATCCACTTTTGCAGATAAGCTACAACCGAAACAAATTTTGCCGGTACATGATGGTTATGCCAAAGAGTTTTTTATCAAACAACGGTACGAGGCTTACACCAAACACTTTGATAAACAAGGCATCAAATTTCATAATATTTATAAGGTAGGCGATAGTATTACCATTTAATTAAAAGGTATCTTGCAGTTACTGAAGTTTAGAGATCAGGCTTACACCGGTATTGTCGGTACTGGCGCCTGCATTTGACAGCAGTACAACCGCCAGGCCTTTCTCAATATTATAAGCCAAAAAGCTGCTGCTTCCTTCTGTACCACCGTTATGAAAAATATAGCTTATACCGTCTATTTTTATGATATGCCAGCCCAAGGTTACCTGGCTGTCCCCATTATTAAAAGTTACCTGATGAGCTAGCTGAAAGGCTTTTGAGAGCTTAGTGTCAGACTTAGTCATGTTAGCCCTGGCATAGATCAGCAGATCATTAATGGTTGATTTAAGTGATCCACAGGCGGCCAGTGCATCAAAGTCCCACGAAGTGGTTTGTTTGGCATCTTCATTATAACCAGCAGCCAATCGGGGTGCAATAAGCGGATATAAATGTTGTAGGGTTGATTTCATTCCCAGCGGCTGGCAAATTATCTCGTTAACTAACTGCTCATACGGCTTGCCGGTTACGCGTTCCAGAATTACCCCTAGTAGCCCCACTGCCAAATTTGAATAAGCATATTTTGTGCCCGGCTGGCTCCTTAACGTGCAACTTTTCAGGTACTCAAAAAGCATTTGCCGGGTATAGTTTTTATACGGATTAGCATCGTTATAATCTTTTTGCGCCGAAAAGTTTGAAGGCAGGCCCGGCAGGCCACCTGTGTGGTTACTTAGATTTACCAGTTTGATGTCTTTTAACGCAGGGTTAGCGGCAACCGAGTCGGGAAGATATTTGGTAATTGGGTCATTCAAACTCAGCTTACCCTCGTTTACATACCAGGCCAGCAGCGTGGCCGTGAAGGTTTTACTGATAGAGGCAATTTCGTAAATGGTGCCGATGTTGGGTAATTGGCCCTTTCCCTTCTTTATTTCGCCGTAATTATAGGTGCGCACGTCGCCTTTGTTTATGATGCCAATGCTTAGGCTTACCGTGTTTGAGCGTTGGATGTATTTACGCACTATTGAATCAACCACCTTGTCGGTTCGGGTTTTTAACTGATTGTTCGATGCCGCCAGTGATGGTTTATTAACTGACGATTCTTTGTAAGGTTCTAACTTAAAGTATGATAACTTGTCGTTTTCGCTCAGGCTAATAGTCAGCAGCATGGTCAGGACATCAAACTGTACTTTGTAAGCTGCGGTAACATTATTAACAAAGCTTATAAGCGAATCTTTCTTCACTATTCCCAAAGGGAACAGCTCCCGATCTAAGAAATCGTTAAAATCTGCATGCGGGATGGATTTTTTAAATCGCGCGTCGGCCAGGTTATAAATGGCATCGGCATTTTTGGTGATGATGTATTGTTTGATGCGTGCAAAAACCGAATCAGTTTTGCGCAGTTGACGTGCTTGTGCATTTGCGCCCAGGTTTAACAATAAACCCATCCCACAAATCAATACCCCACGCAGTACTCTAGGCATAAATCATGGAGTTTGACCGGCCAACAGGTAAAGTACCGCCATACGGATGGCAACGCCGTTTTCTACCTGATCAAGTATAATAGATTGCTTGCTATCAGCTACGTCACTGGTTATCTCTACGCCGCGGTTAATCGGGCCGGGGTGCATGACTGTGATCTCTTTATCGAGCGAGTCAAGTATTTGTTTATTCAGGCCATAAAGCATGGTGTACTCACGTAACGACGGGAAGTACTTAATATCCTGGCGCTCCAACTGAATACGCAGCATGTTGGCAACATCGCACCAGCTTAGGGCTTTGAGCAGGTTGTGCTCAACCTTAACCCCTAAGGTGCCAATGTACTTTGGTATTAGTGTAGTCGGCCCGCAGACCATTACTTCGGCCCCCAATTGCTTTAGGCAAAGAATATTTGAAAGCGCCACCCGCGAATGCAGGATGTCGCCCACAATAACCACTTTTTTGCCGGCTACGTCGCCATATTTTTCGCGGATGGAAAAGGCGTCGAGTAAGGCTTGGGTAGGGTGCTCATGTGCGCCGTCGCCTGCATTGACGATTTGCGCATTTACGTGTTTGGACAGGAAAGTGGCCGCACCGGCATACGGATGGCGCATTACCACCATGTCTACCTTCATGGCCAGAATGTTATTTACGGTATCAATCAGCGTTTCGCCCTTGCTTACCGAGGAGGAAGAGGCTGCGAAGTTTACTACGTCTGCAGAAAGACGCTTTTCGGCCAGCTCAAACGATAGGCGGGTACGGGTTGAGTTTTCAAAAAAAATGTTGGCGATAGTCACATCACGTAATGACGGAACTTTTTTTATAGGGCGATTCAGTACCGTTTTAAAATTGTCGGCTGTTTCAAAGATCAACTGAATATCAGCTGCGTTTAAACCTTTAATTCCAAGTAGATGACGTGTGCTTAATCCTGCCATGTGAGTTATTATAATATCGAATATTGAATACTGAATTTTGAATGATGAAGTTTCTTGTCAGTCGATATTTCTAATTTCATTTTGCTTCTGATACCAAAACTATTTTATCCTCTCCATCTGTTTCTTTCCAGCTTACTACTACCTTTTGCGATGCAATAGAATCAACCTCAATACCTATGTAATCGGCTGCAACTGGTATATGCCGCGAGTAACGGCGATCAACCAGTGTTAGCAACTCTATACGTTCCGGGCGGCCAAAGGCCAGCATGGCATCCATAGCGGCGCGGATGGTGCGACCGGTCCACAGTACGTCGTCCATCAAAACCACTTTTTTATCTTCTATAATAAAATCGATCTTGGTTTGATTAGGCACCAGCGGCGATTCGCGGCGGCGAAAGTCATCACGATAAAACGTAATGTCAAGATCGCCTTGCTCAATAGTATGTTCTGGTAAAATCTTACGTAATTCTTCAGCGACACGCTTAGCCAGGAAAATCCCACGTGGCTGAATACCAATTAACACTGTCTGCGAAAAATCGTTATGATTCTCAATTAACTGACGACATAAACGCTGTATAGTGATTTGAAATTTCTGACCGTCGAGCAGCGTAAGGTTTTGCATCGTATGGGTGGATTTGGGCAAAGGTAATAATTTTAGTTATTAGTTGCGAAAAGCAATAGCGATAATAGTTTCAGTTCGATCGTTATTAATATCAATCATTGCGGACAATTATAAACCTTATCGGAAGACACCGTCGTTTATCACTGTATAACTCTTCAATGCTTCCCTAACATCACTCTTTTCACAGAGGTGCGAATTCATTCAGCATCTATATAAAGGAGAAAAAATTGAATTGCTTAATGTGTGAGACGCCGAAATAATTTGGCATGACCAGTTTAAATATGTCATTCCATCTTCATAGCGACGCTGGTATTTTACTGCTCAGGATGAAAGGTCAACAAAAAAGCCCTGCCGATTACTCAGCAGGGCTTCGAAAAATATGGGTTAAAGCTTATTTAGCTTCTTCTTCAGATTTTTTAGCGGCCGATTTTTTAGCGGCTGCTTTAGTTTCTGCACCTTCCATTTGTTCTTTCAATTGGGCAAGTACAGATAAATCACCTAAAGTTGATTTTTCAACTGAATCTTTCACTTTCTTAACCGCGTTGTTAGCAGATTTTGCTTCTTTTTTACGGTTTTCGAAATCTTGTACACGAGCGTCAGCGCGGGCGTCTTCCCATATACGTGAGTGTGAAATAACGATACGTTTGTTTTCTTTGTTAAACTCGATGATTTTGAATTCAGCAGTTTCGTCAGCTTTTAAGCTTTTGCCATCTTCTTTAACCAGGTGTTTGGTAGGAGCGAAGCCTTCAACACCATAAGGTAAAGCAACAATTGCACCTTTGTCTGTTACTTTCAACACAGTACCTTCATGTAACGAATCGATAGTGAAGACAGTTTCAAAAGTATCCCAAGGGTTTTCTTCTAATTGTTTGTGACCTAAGCTTAATTTGCGATTTTCAACGTCAAGCTCTAATACAACCACATTCAGTTTTTCACCAACTTTGGTGAACTCATTAGGGTGGTTGATTTTTTTAGACCATGAAAGGTCAGAGATATGGATCAAACCGTCGATACCGTCTTCCAGTTCAACAAACACACCAAAGTTGGTCATGTTTTTAACTGTAGCTACGTGTTGAGTACCAACTGCGTAACGATCAGCAGCGTTTTGCCAAGGGTCAGGAGTCAGTTGTTTGATACCTAATGACATTTTGCGCTCATCGCGGTCTAATGTCAGTACTTGTGCTTCAATTTCGTCACCAACTTTCAGGAATTCCTGTGGGTTGCGCAGGTTTTGTGACCATGACATTTCTGACACGTGGATCAAACCTTCAACACCCGGGATGATTTCTAAGAAAGCACCGTAATCGGCAACAGTAACTATGCGGCCTTTAACTTTCGAGCCAATTTGGATAGTCTCGTCAAGTGATTGCCAAGGATGCGGAGTCAATTGTTTCAAGCCAAGAGCGATACGTTTTTTCTCATCATCAAAGTCAAGCACAACAACGTTGATTTTTTGATCCAATGATAAAATTTCTCTTGGATGCTCAATACGGCCCCATGAAATATCTGTAATGTGTAATAAACCGTCAACACCACCCAAGTCGATGAATACACCAAAGTCGGTAATGTTTTTAACTGTACCTTCCAATACCTGACCTTTTTCAAGTTTGGCAACGATTTCGGTTTTTTGGTTTTCTAAGTCGTCTTCTATCAACACTTTGTGCGATACTACCACGTTTTTAAACTCGTGGTTGATCTTAACAACTTTGAATTCCATTGTTTTGCCCACATACACGTCATAATCCCTGATAGGTTTAATGTCGATCTGTGAACCTGGTAAGAAGGCTTCAACGCCCATGATGTCTACAATCAGACCACCTTTAGTTCTGCTCTTAACAAAACCGGTAATGATCTCGTCGTTATCCAGTGCCGAATTAATTTTCTCCCATGATTTTTGAGTTTTCGCACGTTTGCGAGATAATACTAACTGACCGTTAGCGTCTTCTTGCGACTCAACAAAAACATCAACTGTGTCACCGATCTTCAGATCAGGTGTGTCACGGAATTCAGAAACTGATACCAAACCATCAGATTTAAATCCGACGTTTAATACTACGTCTTTGTTGTTAACACTTACAACAGTACCAGTGATAATTTCGCCTTTGGTGATAGAACTGAAAGTTCCATCATACAATTTCTCTAATTTCTCACGCTCGCTGTCGCTGTAGTTACCAAATTTTTTGTCATCAGCGTCCCAATCAAAATCTGCATTAGGTACTGAAGCAATTTGAGATTTAATCTCTTCGATCGATATCGAATCAGCTTCTGATTCAATAGTTTCTTTTTCGCCACCAGCTTTTACTGTTTCCAGCTCAGCTTGTTTAGCTTTTAATTCTTTTTCTGCTTCTTGTTTTTTTGCCATTAATTAATTTATCTCCTTTTCCCAATTTGTTAATTGGGACTGCAAAGGTACGACTATATTTTATTCTGTAAAATTTAATTTGATGTTATCTGCTGATTTTTAGGGGTTTTTGCGCATTCATAGAAGTACTTTAGGGATATTATTCACTAACAGCTTATTAGAACATCTAAAATAAGCCATTGCCTCTATAATTTATTTTCTATTTCATTAAAGATAGACATAAAATGGGGTAGTAATAATTGACGGTATGCTACAAGTATCTGGTTCATTTGCGTCTCATGTTGCGCAGTAAAAGGGTTTTCCCATACGCGCATGCAGATGCGTTTAAGCGCATAGGCAATATGTTCGGTCTCAGAATAGGTGTGCAGGTATGCATCGTGTTTAAATCCCTCAAAAAAACGAAAAAAGCGACTGCAGTCTTCCAATCCCGCTGCTGTTAAAAAAAACTGGATAACATTTGTATCACAGCTCTTTAAATGATCGTAAAAATCTCCGACCGTTATTTTGCCGGTGGTAATTAGTAGGTTGTCAAGAATTAGCTCGATACCGATATGACCCAAAAAGAAGGGCTTAACCGGCGAGCCTGCAATGGCCGGGTTCAGCTCTTTTTTGAGTTGATGCGAATGCGTTAAAAAAAAATCAGACGAATGGAAATAACGGTCAACATCCAGATGTTTATTCCATCCGGAAACTATACTGTTTACTTTGGGGTTAGGATGATGCAGCTTTTCTGGGTGAAGAACGATGCTTTTATCAGCATTTTTTAATAGGTCTGGCAATACCGTACCCAATATAAAATAGCAGTCGGTAGCCTCGCGGTCGAAATAAAAATGGGATAAAAAATTCATAAATAGGCCTCAGCTAAAAATAAAAAAAATGTTTTAATTAGCCTGTAGTATTTAAACGTAAATAAACCTTGCCTGGTTATTCTTTGTGTATCAATCTGTATAAAGGTGTAAATCTGTTATCTTTGGCGGCCCGATAGTCACGGGTATTTAAAAAGATACTACATCGATGAATTTTGTTGAAGAATTACGCTGGCGGGGCATGCTGCATGATATTATGCCCGGAACGGAAGAACTGTTAAATAAAGGCATGACATCAGGCTATATCGGGTTTGACCCAACTGCTGATTCATTGCATGTGGGGCACCTTACTCAGATCATGACTTTGATTCATTTTCAGCGCGCCGGCCACAAACCTTATGCTTTAGTTGGGGGCGCTACCGGTATGGTAGGCGACCCATCTGGTAAATCTGCCGAGCGTAATTTGCTTTCAGAAGATGTATTGCAACATAATCTTGAATCTGTAAAACTACAGCTGCAAAAATTTCTGGATTTTAACAGCGGGGCAAATAGTGCCCAAATGGTTAACAATTACGATTGGTTTAAAAACTTTACTTTTCTTGATTTTATACGTGATGTTGGTAAGCACATTACGGTGAATTATATGATGGCTAAAGACTCGGTGAAAAAGCGGCTTGAAGGCGATACCGGGATGTCATTCACTGAGTTTACCTATCAGTTAGTTCAGGGTTATGATTTTTACTATTTATGGAAGCATAATAATTGTGTGCTGCAAATGGGCGGATCTGACCAATGGGGTAACATTGTAACCGGTACCGAACTAATCCGCAGGAAAGATGGGGGTGAAGCTTATGCACTAACTACGCAGTTGATTAAAAAAGCGGACGGTACCAAGTTTGGCAAGACAGAAAGCGGAGCAGTTTGGCTTGATCCGGCACGTACGTCGACTTATCAATTTTACCAGTTTTGGCTAAATACTACTGATGCAGATGCTAAATCTTATATACGCATATTTACACTGCTTGACCGCGAGGTAATTGTGGCTATGGAAACCGAGCACGATGCCGCCCCACACCTGCGTGTACTGCAAAAGGCATTAGCCAAAGATATCACCATTCGCGTTCATGGCGAGGTTGAATATGAAAAAGCTATTAAATCGTCTGAGTTTTTATTTGGTAACACGGGCATCGAGTTTTTGAATGAACTAAGCGAGGCTGAAGTAATAGGAATATTTGAAGGGGTGCCTAATTTTAAAATTGCACTGAGCGATTTGAAAGCGGGTATTAATGCGACGGATCTGCTAGCCGCAAATACACAAATATTCCCATCAAAAGGAGAAGCTAAAAAGATGATTCAGGGCGGTGGAGTAGCTGTTAATAAAATTAAAATAAATACGCCGGAGGATATTTATAATGCTGATAACCTGATTGGTGGGAAATTCCTGGTAGCCCAAAAAGGGAAGAAAAATTATTTTTTAATTGTTGTAGAATAATTCTGATATCAGACAAAATGTTTTGACATTTGTACAAATGTCTGATTTATGAGCGACGATACTTCAAATAACCAACTCAATGAACCGATGCTGGCTTATGGCACTCAACCTAATTTGTTTGCTACAGTATTGAGTACTGCGGCAAGGCAATTTAATATTATGGGTAACCAGGAGCTTGTAAAATTAAGTCGCCAAGGCTTGCCTAAACGTGGCTTAATGGCTTTGGCAAAGAAAATCTCATTAACTATTCAGGAGTTTTCAAACATCATGCATATATCTGAGCGTACCTTACAACGCTATGATGATGATGCTATAATAAAAACTGAGTATGCCGAGAAAGCCGTTGAACTGGCACGCCTGTATACCCGTGGCGAAGAAGTATTTGGCTCTCTTGACAAATTCAAAACCTGGATGAAAACCCCACTTTACGTTTTTAATGGTGAAGCACCTGTGTCTCTTCTGGATACCTCGGTTGGATTTGATATTGTTTTTAAAGAGTTGGGGCGTATTGAGCACGGCATTTTTGCTTAATGTTACTTTATCGTATTACCCGAAAGGACTTTGCCGATCTAAGCGGTACGGGTTCGCGTTTATATAGCGGGCGCTGGAACAGCGAGGGTAAAGCAGCGGTTTACCTGGCTTCATCGCGCTCGTTGGCGATGCTGGAGGCGCTGGTGCATTTAGAACCAACTAACATCCCTAATTATTTATGCCTGATGCAGGTAGAAGTTCCTGATGATGCCACCGAATTGGATGCCGCTACATTGCCTCGAAATTGGGAACATTACGACGATCAATACGTACTTAACAAATAGGTAATAATTTCCTGCTTAAAAAAGAAAAACTCCTGCTTAAAGTGCCGTCGGCAATTGTTAAGCAAGAGTTTAATTTTTTGTTTAATCCGCTTCATCCTAAAGCGGCTGAAGCAAAGATCATATCTATCGAGCCGTTTTTCTTTGATTCACGACTTCCCTGACAATTTACAAATCGCTCAGCAAATCCAGTTTCTTTTGGTTGTACTCTTCCTGAGATATTAAACCGTTATCGAATAAGGTTTTTAGCTTTTTCAATTTTTCGGTTAAAACGTCAGGTTTAACTTCGTCTTGCTGAACCACAGGCGCTGGTTGCGATGGGGATACCGGGGGAGTTGGCTGGAATGCCTGCGCCTGATGCTCAAATTGCACTGCGCCCGACTCTGCACGTTTTTCTTCCAGGTCGCGCAGGCGACGGGCCTCACGTTCAGCCTCTTTACGCTCCTGAGCGTATTGATATAATTTGCGCGCCTGTATTTTAGGCAGATAGTCAACGCCCATTTCGGCGCCGTTGGTTGTTTTTACACTGAAAATAGCGCCGATAATCTCTTCCTTAGTATAAACATCTACAATATCTTTCCAAACAAAGTCAACAAATTTGATAGAAAGGCCGAGGTTAGCAGGAGTAAAAAACAATACACGTTTATTGGTGATAGCAATACAGTCTGGCAGGATATTTACCAAAGGTTTTTTCTGTACAGCGATATATATAATCTCTTCTCCGGATGTTAGAAGATCGACAAGGCGGTTGTGAATTTTTTCAACTGCTTTTGGATCTTGCTCGTCGCGCAAAAATTTGTCTATCATTTGAGTTAATATTTATGAGGTGCAAAAATATATAAAATCCGTTAGTTGCTTATAAGTTTTACGCTATCAATAAATTACAGCCGCGAACGTCGGCGTTGTCAAAACGGCCTAAAACTTCAAAACTATCATCAGCATAAATCTTGCCCAAATCTTTTGTTGCAATGAACGAGCAGGAATTGATATTAGCCAGGTCAATGACATTGATGCCCCCGGCTTTGCCATCGGTAACTAAACTCAGCGGGTCATTGGTATCGCGTGTAATAACCTTCATCCACGGCGGGCATGCAAAAATGCCTTCGCCTTTGGAGTACGCCTGTGATAACAGTTCGGTCATGCCATACTCCGAATGAATTGCTTTTACACCAAAACCTTTGCATAAAGCTTCATGCAATTCCTGGCGGATCATTTCTTTACGGCGCCCTTTCATGCCGCCGGTTTCCATCACCAGCAGTTGCGGGAAGTTTATTTTATATTGCTCTACAAAATCAAGCAATGCAAAGGTTACACCTATTAATAGTGTAGGCTTGCCGGCTTTTTGCTGTTTGGCGAGTTTTGCGGCCAACTCGTCATAGTTATATAGATAAAAGCCGCTGTCAGGATTTTCAGATTGCGTAATCAGATCCTGCGCCATGTAGATGAGTGATGACCCCTGGCGTTCCAGGTAAGACGGCAGCAGGGCCAATACAGTATAGCCTTTGATATCGCCATAAAACAACTCAAACGCTTTACGGAAGCTTTCTTCGTACCAGCTAATATCTGTGATATAGTGACTACTGGTTATCATGCCCGTAGTACCTGAACTGGTAAAAGTTACCTGTACCTCATCCTCAGAACTCAATATATGGTGACCTTTAAAAAACTCAATAGGCAGGAAAGGAATTTGTTCAACAGTTGTAATGGTTTGTGCATCAATTCCCAAACCGGCAATAAAATCAGCATAAATTGCACACTGTTGCGCCTGGTGCCTGAAAACCTGTAAGGCTGTATCAGCAAATGCTGCACGGCTGTTGATAGAAAATACCTGCTGTTTATCGGGCTTCATTGCGGCAAAGATAAGCAGACGTTAAGATAAGTGCCAAACCAGGCACATATAGGACAATTAAATGACCGACTATCTGATATTTCTAAAAACAACTGCTGTTATTACAGGTTTCTCTAAAAAACATTCAAACAATGAAAACACCGAAATTCTTTATAATGCTGATGCTGTTAAGCGTATTTATTGTATTGGCCTCAGCTACAGATGTAAGCAAGGAAGCAGAGCGTGTAAATAAATCAACCGAGGTTTTGAAAGCCTTTGGTAAAATGAAAGAAAGTATCCCGCACCAGTTAATGTCCGAATATGAAGGCGTAGTAATTATTCCGGGACTGTTGAATGCCGGTTTGGGCGTGGGTGCTAAACGTGGCAAAGGCGTTGCCTTAGTTAAATTGCCTGACGGTAAATGGAGTGATCCTGTGTTTATCACCTTAACCGGAGGGAGTGTTGGTTTACAAATAGGCGTACAGTCGACTGATTTAGTATTGGTATTTCGTCACAAAGGCGTGCTCGCAAAAGTTAAAAATGGCGACTTTACTATTGGGGGTGATATCTCAGCAGCGGCGGGTCCGGTTGGTCGCAGCTCGCAGGCTACTACAGATTATAAGTTAGAAGCCGAAGTGTATTCTTATTCACGCAGCCGTGGTTTGTTTGCCGGTATATCCATTCATGGTTCAAACCTGGCAATTGATAAAGATGCTAACCACGCTTTCTACAACAATAAAATGACATCGTCAGAGATATTTGAAACCGGAAAAAGCAGCGATGCTGCAGTAGTTGGCTTAAAATCGGCCCTCAGCTCATTATAAATTTAAAAAGACAATATAGCGATGCGTTGTAAACCCATCGCTATATTTCGGACTTTAAAGTACTGAAATTTACGAGTTTCATAATTTTTCGCGCTTGCCGATCTTTTCCGGAGGCACTCCGTCACTTTATAGAATAAAAGTCGTTTATTAGCTGTTGAAACGGGCAATTGCCAGTATTGGCTATTAGCGCAAATAAAGGTGGGTGCAGAGCCGAATCGAGTATAGTATATGAAAGAGAATACGATAGATCCCCAATTAGAATTAAACAAAACTGCCGAAGAGGAAGTATTTCAGCATGTAAATAATCCTATAATAGGCTTAAAACCCATCATAAAAAAGTACCTCGGCGTACCCAATCAAGCCGATCAGATAGCCAATAAATTTTTCTTTACTGACGGCGAAGCTAAAGTAGAGATCGTTGTTGTTTCCGATGAAATAATTCGGGTAAGGTTGGCTCCGCATGGCGTTTTCCTGGAAGAGTTTTCATATGGCGTACCTAAGTTAACATCTAAGGCCGCTGTCTTTACGTTATTTGAGAATGACACAGAATTTCGTGTTTCAACCGGCGTTGTAAATTGCCATATCCGTAAAGCTGATTTCTTTATCTCGTTCTCTGATGCTGATGATAATATTACCAGCATGGATGCAGTGCCCATGCACTGGGAAGAGAATGTGGCATTTGGCGGCTACTATGTGTTCTGTACCAAGGTTTGTTTACCAAACGAGAGTTTCTTTGGCCTGGGCGATAAACCAACCGAACTGAACCTGCGTGGCAAGCGCTTTGTAAACTGGAATACAGATGCGTATTCATTCCAGTGGAACCAGGACCCTATTTATCGTACCATCCCTTTTTATATTAGTATAAATGAAGGTATATCGCATGGTATTTTCTTTGACAATACTTTTAAATCGCACTTTGATTTCGGTTCTGAAGAGAAAGATAAAACCAGTTTCTGGGCCGATGGAGGTGAATTACAATATTATTATATCCACGGGCCCCACATGATGGATGTGGTTAAAAACTACCACAAACTCACCGGTACGCACCCTATGCCACCACTTTGGGCTTTGGGGTATCACCAGTGCCGTTGGAGTTATTATCCAGAGTCGAAAGTCAGAAAGATCGCCAGCACATTTCGTCAGGAGCAAATCCCTTGCGATGGTATTTATCTGGATATCGATTATATGGATGGTTACCGTTGCTTTACCTGGAACAAAAAATATTTCCCCGACCCTAAAAAGATGATAAAAGATCTGTCTAACGACGGATTTAAGACCGTAGTGATCATTGACCCGGGTATTCGTGTGGATGATAATTACTGGGTGTTTAAAGAGGGTAAAGAAAAACGCTATTTCTGCCGCCGGAGTGATGATTACTTTATGGAAGGCCACGTATGGCCGGGCCGTTGCCAGTTTCCTGACTTTACTAACCCAGAGGTGCGTGAATGGTGGGGTGGTTTATTCCAGGGATTGGTTGACGCGGGTGTAGCCGGGGTCTGGAACGACATGAACGAGCCTGCAGTATTTGGTACCAGTACCTTTCCCGATGATGTTCGCCACCAATATGATGGTTACCGGGGGTCGCACCGTAAGGCGCATAATGTTTATGGTATGCAAATGGTGCGTGCTACCTACGAAGGTTTGCGCAACATCATGAAAAATAAACGTCCGTTCACTATTACCCGCGCGGGTTATTCGGGTGTGCAGCGTTACTCATCTGTTTGGACTGGCGACAACGTAGCCACTTGGGAGCATTTGAAATTAGGTAATATCCAGCTGCAACGTTTGTCAATGTCGGGGGTCCCTTTTTGCGGTACTGATATTGGCGGATTTAGCGGCGAGCCCGATGGCGAGTTGTTTACCCGCTGGATACAGTTGGGTACTTTCTCGCCGTTTATGCGTGCGCACTCTGCCGGCGATACCAAGGAGCGCGAGCCCTGGAGCTTTGGCGAACCGTATACTTCTATCAATCGCAAGTTCATCGAATTACGTTATAAATTATTGCCTTACCTGTACTCAACCTTTTGGGAGCACCACCGTTATGGCTTTCCTATCCTGAGGCCAATTGTAATGCAGGAACAGATTGAGTCTGATAATTATTTCCGTCAGGATGAGTTTACCTATGGCGATAAGATATTGATCTGCCCGGTACTCGAACCGGGTCAGAAAAGCCGCCGTGTGTATCTGCCAACCGGCACCTGGTACAATTTCTGGACGCTGGAAGTGGTTGAAGGCGGTAAGGAGGTTGAAGTTCAAACTCCGCTGGAAACCATCCCGATCTTTATCAAAGCAGGCGCTGTTATTCCTGAATATCCTATACAGCAATATGTTGGCGAGAAGGAAATTGAAGAAGTTAAACTTAATATCTATTTCGCTGAACATGAGGTTAACTCATTCTTTTTTGAGGATTATGGTGAAACCTTTGCCTATGAGCAAGATATCTACTCGGAAAAGAAATTTGTAACAAACGGCGATAAAACCAGCTTGACTATCCAGCAAAGTATGGAAGGGTTGTACACACCGCGTTATGAAACTTATGCATTCACTATATCGGGCCTGCCATTTAAACCGGCGGCAATTACTGCAGACGGTAAACCTATTAAAGGTTTCACTACAAACGCAAATGGCCTGTTAGAGTTTAGATACGGCAAAAACTTTAAAAAGATCGAGATCGCAATTAATTGATCAGGACATTGAATTTATAGTACCGTATCATGATACAGGTGATACCCTAATATCAGGAACCGGGGCTGACATAAAGGATGTACTTTATAGTCAGCCCCGCTTTTTGTTTTTACTTCAAATGAAAATATTAACATTTTAACAAAGCATTTGGATGTAGCCCACTGTAATGATATTTATTGCCCTCTCCCAAACAATAATGATATATTTGATTGTTATTATTAAACTCATTAACTTAATTGAGTTTATCTAATCGCCTGCAAAGGCTAATCCACCATGGCAAAAAAGACTACAACTACCCAACCTGAACCTGCTAAAGCAAAGCCCGAAAAGACGGCGAAGGCTAAAGTAGTGACAGAAAAATCTGCCAAAGAAAAAGCTCCGGCAAAACCAAAAGCCGCAGCTAAAAAAGTAACCAAAACCGAAACGGTGGTTGATCATATCGCGCAGCTAAATAATGTACGCCGGGTTATACCTTACAGCCGTTTTTCTGATTTTGATATAGCGCTGTTTCAGTCGGGCAAACATTATAAGCTGTATGAAAAATTGGGTTCGCATGTGGTTGAGCACGCCGGGGTAGTAGGTACTTATTTTGCCGTTTGGGCGCCAAATGCACAATATGTTTCTGTCATAGCCAATTTTAACGGTTGGGACCGCGGTTCGCACCCTTTATATAACCGTTGGGATGGTTCAGGTATTTGGGAAGGCTTTATTCCTGATGTGGGTAATGGTGAGATCTATAAATATTTTATCAACTCATCAACCGGCGAAGACCTCGAAAAAAGTGATCCGTTTGCCTTGCGTTGGGAAGTGCCCCCGCTTACAGGTTCTATAGTAGCGGATACTTATTACGAATGGAATGACACCAAATGGATGACCGACCGTCATCAACATAATGCGTTAGATAAACCTTATTCAGTTTACGAAGTGCATCTGGGCTCGTGGGCGCGCGATTACGACCACCCGGACGAGTTTTACAATTACGAACAACTGGCCGATATGCTGGTGCCTTATGTGCGTGATATGGGCTTTACCCATGTGGAATTTATGCCGATAATGGAGCACCCTTACTATCCTAGCTGGGGCTATCAGGTTAGTGGTTATTATGCGGCGTCGTCGCGTTATGGTACGCCGCAGCAATTGATGTACCTGATAGAACGTTTTCACCAGGAAGGTGTCGGCGTGATACTCGATTGGGTTCCATCGCACTTCCCCGGCGATGCAATGGCACTTTACAAATTTGATGGTACGCACCTGTATGAGCATGAAGATGCCCGCAAAGGCTTTCATCCCGACTGGAAATCATACATATTTAACTATGGCCGCAATGAGGTTAGGGCTTTCCTGATCAGCAATGCTATTTTTTGGTTAGATCGTTATCATGTAGATGGTTTGCGGGTGGATGCAGTAGCATCAATGCTTTACCTGGACTATTCGCGCAAACACGGGGAGTGGGAAGCTAATATGTTCGGTGGTAATGAAAACCTGGAAGCTATATCTTTCCTGAAAGAATTTAATGAGGCGGTTTATAGCCATTTCCCCAATGTGCAGACTATCGCCGAGGAGTCTACCTCATTTACCGGGGTAAGTCGGCCGGTGTTTTTAGGCGGATTAGGTTTTGGAATGAAATGGATGATGGGCTGGATGCATGATACACTGAAGTATTTCGCTGAAGACCCCATCAATCGAAAGTATCATCATAATCAGCTTACCTTTAGCTTGATCTATACGTTCACCGAAAACTTTATGCTGCCTTTTTCGCATGACGAAGTGGTGTACGGCAAGGGCGCTATGCTACGCAAAATGCCTGGCGATGAATGGCAGCAATTTGCCAACCTGCGCCTGGTGTATAGTTATATGTTTACCCACCCTGGCACTAAACTGTTATTTATGGGCTGTGAGTTTGGCCAGGGCGACGAATGGAACTACCAAACTGCGCTGCAGTGGCATGTGCAGGAATATCCAAACCACAGAGGTATCAGTGAAACTGTTAAGGCCTTGAATAAACTGTACCGCTCTGAACCAGCCCTGTATGAAAAAGCATTTTCGCCGGAAGGTTTTGAATGGATTGATGGCGGTAATGCTCATGACTCGGTAGTGGCTTATGTGCGCAAGGGCAATAATCCGCAAAATGATTTGCTGGTGGTGCTCAACATGACACCGGTTACGCGCCATGATTATCGTATAGGCGTGCCTGCTGCCGGCGAATGGAGAGAGATATTTAATTCTGATAATAAAAACTATTGGGGCAGCGGCACTGAAAACACGCAGCCGCTTCAAACCGAAGAGGTAAGTTGGCACGGCAGAAGCAATTCAATTAATATCACTTTGCCGCCATTGGCAGCTGCGGTGTTTAAAATGGTGTAATTGAAATGCCTAGTGTAAATAATTGCCTGTTCTATAAAGCTATTTTAGTAATAGGCAAAAGTTTTCCTGAAGGTAAATGGCGCTTAATGTGAAAGTATATTTTCTTTAAATTTTTGATTTTTAGATTTTTAAGCGTTTATATTAGAGACGCAATTGATAATTATTAACTAATTATTAGTTGCCCCAGGTCCCTAGCCTCTAATTATAAAACTAATGTTATCAGTGCTTTTCGCGGTGCGCTCCGGCGCCCTGCGGTTTTAAACTATTGTGCCCAAACTTTATTTTCAACCTTTATTCTTACAGTTAGCATAATTGCATTAAGCAGTGTAAATGCTATTGCTGTGTAATAAAGGTGAAATACCAGCGGAATAATGGCAATCTCACATACTACTTCCATATAGTTGGGATGTTTGAAAATTTTATAGGGTCCCTTTTTAACGGGATAAACACCCGGTATACGGTAAATTTTAGTGTTCCAATATTTGCCAAGCGACGATAGTGCCCAATATTTAAACGATAGAACCACTAAAAATGCGGTCAGGGCATACCAACTTATTGGTGGCCCGCCGCGCCAATTGTATTCGGCAATAACAGACAGAACAAAAAGGGTATGCATTAACACCATAAATGGATAATGGCTTTGCCCATATTGAACGGCGCCGTTTTGCAGCAACCATTTCTCGTTTCTACTGGATATATACAGCTCAGATAAACGCTGGAGAAGGAGGAAAGAAATAAATAGGATGAAATACATGTTAACCGTTAGTGAGCTTTAACAACACCATTTCACTCGAAAACCCCGGCCCCATAGCCATCATTAATCCGTAACCATCTTCAAATCCCTCACGAATAAACCGTTCTAAAACATATAATACGGTGGCACTGCTCATATTGCCGTTGTCGTTCATTACCGCACGGGTTTTATTCAGGAAATCTCCTTCAACCTGCAAGGCCTCAGCGTAGGCATCTAAAACCTTTTTGCCGCCGGGGTGAAATATAAAGCTTTTGATATCGTTGAGCTGCAGGTTCTGTTTAGTCAGAAATTCGGTAATATCAGCCCCTACATTTTCATGTATGAAGGTGGGGATATCCTTCGAGAAAAGCACTTTAAAGCCGGTGTCATGAAAATCCCAACCCATTACTTCTAACGAGTCATAGTATAATTTGCTGCTAGCCGCCACGTAAGCTACTTTGTTATTTTGTTGGTGATAGTTATCGCCTTTGATAATAGAGGCTGCTATGCCGTCTGAAAATAAGCTTGAGCCGATGAAATTGCTCTTGCTGTAATCAGTTTTAATAAGTGTAAGCGAACATAGTTCCACCGCTACCAGTAACACCACCGCATTTGGGTTGGCAATGGCCGCCATATTGGCCTTAGCCATGCCAGATACTCCGCCACCGCAGCCCAAGCCCCAAAGCGGACTGCGGTTTACATGCTGATTAAGGTGCATTTTATTGACGATCAACGCGTCCAGACTCGGGGTAGCCAAACCTGTCGTAGATACAAACACGATGTCGGTAATATCATCTTTACTGATACCTGCTTTCCTGATACAATCTTCAACAGCCTGTACTGAGTAATTGAGCGCAATTTCGATGTAGTCATTATTGCGTTGTTCGAAGGTATTTTGCTTTGTGTAATAGGACAAGGGCTTGCAAAAATTGCGGGTTATTATTTCGGTGTTATCAAACGCAAATATCAACCTGTCTGTTTGCGGAAAGTTGGCCGAGAATAGCTCCTTCGCCTGTTGCTTAACGTCTTGCTGTTTTGTTTTATAAGGTAGATCTATGGTAGATGTTGCTGCTATATGAGGCATATTGTGGTTACGGGGCTTCACGGGCTCAAGTTGCCCAATACATAAGCCCGCGAAACGGCCAATTGTTTTGATAAAGGGCTTAAAAAAAAATAAAAACCCGTATATTCTACATATACAGGTTTTTCATTTATAAGTAACATTGGTTTACACTAAGCTACGTTTTATGCCCAGCTCTAAGCCCCGTAGTTCTGCCAGGCCTTTTAGGCGGCCTATAACTGAATATCCCGGAAAAGTATCATAATTAAAATCATCCAGCAGTTTGTGTCCATGATCAGGGCGCATCGGGATGGCCACATCATCGCGACCAGCTTCTTGCCTTTTCTTTTGTTCAAGCACAATGGCTCTCATCACTGCATACATGTCGGTGCTGCCCTCCAGATGATTATCCTCATAGAAACTGCCATCGGTTTCACGCTTTACGTTGCGCAGGTGCAGAAAATGAAAGTGCTGGCCCAATCGCTCAACTATTCCCGGCAGATCATTGTCTCCACGTGCACCTAAGGAGCCTGTGCAAAAAGTAATTCCATTGCTGCTTGACGGGGCAGCATTTACCACATCATTTAGATCTTGTTCGGTCGATACGATCCTGGGCAGGCCAAATATCGGGAACGGCGGATCATCCGGATGAACGCACATTTTAATACCAAGTTTCTCAGCGTCGGGTATAACGGCTTGCAGAAAGTAAGCCATGTTGGCCTTCAATGCAGTAGCATCGACGTCAGCATATCGTTTTAAAAACCCCTTAAATTCATCTATGGTCAGTACGTCTTTGGTTCCTGGTAAGCCGGCCATAACCGTATTGATCAGTTCTTGTTTTTGCTCAGGCGTAATGCTATCCAGATAAGCTTTTGCGGCTTCCTGCTGTGCCGGGCTAAACTCGTCAAATGCACCGGGGCGTTCTAAGATATACAGATCAAATGCCGCCAGGGCTGGGGCGTGATAACGCAGGGCAGAGGCGCCGTTGGGTAGGCGATAATCAATATCGGTCCGTGTCCAGTCCAACACGGGCATAAAATTGTAGCAAACGGTTTTAATGCCTGCGGCGGATAAGTTTTTTAAAGTCTCGATATAGTTTTTTATAAGCCGGTCGCGCTCGGGAGTGGCTGTTCTGATGCTGTCGTGCACGTTCACGCTTTCTACAACCGACCAGCGAAAGCCCGCAGCTTCGATGATGTCTTTACGTTTCTTAATTTCCCCGGGGCTCCATACATCCCCGGTAGGGATGTGGTGCAGCGCATTTACAATTCCGGTAGCGCCGGTGTGGCTGATAGCCTGTAGCGTAACAGCATCGTTTGGTCCGTACCAACGGAAAGTTTGTTCTAAATTATTGATCATGTGTGATGATGATAGATGAACCAAAATTACATTATTTAAAATTAAACGCCCTGTATATTGCTATACAAGGCGTTTAGTATTATCCCCCAAAAAAAGATAAATATATTTAATCTTACCAATAAAATGAATAAAGCGCTACCAGGATACCGCAAACTATTAAAGTACCCACGGCAAAGCCTTTTGATGTTTTGAACATGCTGCTGTCAACCTCCAGCCCGTGCACTTTATCGCCTTTGGCATTCTCAATCATCGAGATAATATACATGCCGATAACGCAGATCAGAAACACAAAGCCCATACGATCTATAAAGGGCATTTCGTATATACCAGTGTCCGCATTTTTGGCTGCGAAACCTGAAGGCGCTAGTGCAGCCAGATTGACGTATTGAGGTAATACCTTAAATCCGCAAGACAGAATGAAGCCGCCAACGGTGGCAAACAGTGCCGCGTTTGAAGTTGTCTTTTTCCAGAAGAAACCAAGAATAAACATGGCAAAGATGCCTGGAGATACGAAGCCCGTATATTCCTGAATATATTGGAAACCGCCTTTTTTATCGATACCCAAATGCGTACATAAAATAATACCCAAAAACATGGCTACAACCACCGTTATTTTACCAATGTTTACTGTTTGCTTTTCACTGATGCCCGGATTGATTTTCTTGTAAACGTCGAGCGTAAATATGGTAGCTATACTGTTGGCTTTACCAGCCAGAGAAGCTACCACAGCGGCAGTTAATGCTGCAAATGATAAGCCTTTTAAGCCCGATGGCAACAGATTAAGCAAAATAGGATATGCGCGGTCAGGGTTCATATCGCCACCTGTACCTATTTTGTGTGAAAAATCAAATACATCATGTTTATACAGAACGAAAGCTGCTATACCAGGTAATACCACAATAACCGGCATTAATAATTTCAGGAACGCTGCGAATAATATACCGCCGCGGGCCGTCTTTAAATCGGCACCCAAAGCGCGTTGAGTAATGTATTGGTTACAGCCCCAATAGTTCAGGTTAACTATCCACATACCACCAATCAGCACGCTTAAACCGGGCAGGTCAAGGTAGTTCGGATTGTCATGGTTAAAGATCATATGGAAATGGTCGGCAGCCTGATTTTTCATGATGCTTAAACCATTCAAGATACCTGGAGAACCAAAGTGGGTTGCTACCAGATTTACTGCAATATAAGTAGTAACTAAGCCGCCTAAGATCAGGAAGAATACCTGGATAACATCAGTATAACCAATAACTTTCATACCGCCCAGTGTAATGATTACCGCAAAAATAGCCATGCCCCAGATACAAGCATTTAAGCTTACACCCGATATTGCACTTACCGCCAGGGCACCCAGGAAGAGTATCGAGGTTAGGTTAACCACTACATATAGCAAAAGCCAGAAAATAGCCATGATCATGGCCACCGTACCATTATATCGCTGGTTCAGGAACTGCGGCATGGTAAATATCTTATTCTTGAGATATACCGGGATAAAGAATATTGCTACAATGATGAGGGTAGCAGCAGCCATCCATTCGTAAGTAGCAATAGCCAAACCCATTTTGAAACCCGAACCGCTCATGCCGATAAATTGTTCGGCTGAGATATTTGACGCGATCAGTGATGCACCGATGGCCCACCAGGTCAGTGACCCTTCTGCTAAGAAATAATCGTTGGAGCCGGTTTCAGCTTTACGCTTGCGTCGGTATACCCATAATCCATAAAAAGCTACTACAAAAAAGTAGATTGCAAATACTACATAGTCGCCGGTTGTCAGCTTATTCATTTTTAAAGTTTAAAATTGGTTTGGCAATTATAAACTTTATATCACGCTTTTTCAAACTATAAATGGCGATTGTTACAAAATCTGCAAAAAAGGAAAACTTTATTTGGCAACCGTAATCTGTTTGGGTTCTGATGCTATAATTTGATAGGTGTTTTTATATAATTGCAGCACCCCGGTCACGCACAAATGTTTACGTTTAAGATTAGCCCAGTCCAGTTGTAGCTTGTTGCCTTTTACGGCGATAGTAAATTTAGCATTATTGTGATATCCGCCTGCATAAAGGTAGGCTACAGTATCGCTGATAATTTTTACCTCATACACCACATCACATAAAGTGACTACCTTATCTAAATGATCATGATAGGCCGAAGAAGCTCGTAAAGTATCCTGTGCTTTCGTGGTAATGGTAAAGCAAGTGACTGTTATAAGCGTAAGGAATAGTTTTTTCATGGCTGACATTATATCCCATACAACCATCAATATGCCTGAATGTTCTTTGGGCTGGGGATAAACAAAAAAGGTCCGGCTCATGGAGCGCCGGACCTTTTGTTATGTTAAATATGATCTTATTGCAATACGGCAGCAAAACCACCATTTCTAACCATTTTGATAGTCATTTTGTCACCAGCTTTTACTTGCGCTGTTTTGCGGCGATAATCCATAGCCTGACGGCCTGCGTTTATGCCATCTTCAAAATAGGTCATGGTGTACGTTTTACCTTTTTCAAGGAAATCAAAGTTCAACTCAACCTCGCGGGTTTTTTCCTGGTTGTTGGTAATACCACCTATAAACCATTTCTGCCCTTTACGTTTGGCCACAACTGCAATCTGTCCCGCATCGGCAACCAGTGCTTTGGTTTCGTCCCAGGTAGTAGGTACGCTGGTAATAAACTCGGTGCAATCGGCATTGCGATAGTATAACGTAGGGTTGTCAGCCAGCATCTGGATACCGCTCTCAAATACTACGTATAACGCCATTTGGTAAGCACGTGTGCCTATGCTGCCGGCATTCGGCCTTCTGGCGCTGTAAGCTTCGGGCTGCATGCTGATCATTGCGCCCGGGGTGTAATCCATAGGGCCTACAGCATTACGCATAAACGGAAAATAAACACTGTTGTCAGGCCTGCAGCCACCCATCTGCTCCATACCGCGTACGCCTTCGTACGATATCAGGTTAGGATATTTATACTCTAAACCCGATGGTTTGAATGCGCCGTGAAAATCGACAAATATTTCATTTTTAGCTGCTTCTTTAACTACATCTTCATAATAGTTAACCATCCACTGGTCGCTGCGATCCATGAAGTCAATTTTAACACCTTTAATACCCCAGTCATGGAAGGTTTTAAATAAACCCATATTATTATGCACAGTTAGCCAGGTTAACCATAATACGATACCTACGTTCTTTTCTTTTCCGTAACGGATCAATTCTTTTACATCAACTTCAGGATTCGGAGTGTACGGATCAGTAGTGGTTTTAGCCCAACCCTCGTCCATTACAATATATTTAACACCATATTTCGAAGCAAAGTCAATGTAATATTTATAAGTATCCAGGTTATATCCTGATACAAAGTTTACATCCGGTCCGTAAGGAGCAGCATCGTTCCACCACTCCCAGCTTGCCTGGCCCGGTTTAACCCATGTAGGATCACCAATAACGCTTTTTGAAGCCAGCCTTAAGGTCATGGTGTTTTCAATCAGCTGTTTATCATTACTGGTGATTACAAAATAGCGCCACGGAAAATTGCGGGTGCCTTTTGTTTTGGCAATGTAATCGGCAGATTTTAAGATTTTCAAGCTGCGGTCGCCATCGGGGCCAAAGTCAAGCGGAGCTTTAGGAAAAGTACTTACAGCGCCATTCTCGCCGGTGCCTTTCAGGAACATGCCCGGATAGTCGCTCAGGTCAGACTCGCTGATCAGTATCTTGTAGTTTTGTTTGGTGTCGATCAATACCGGCAGGGTAGACATTTTATCAGTTGGTTTCCAGGTGGCCGATGAAATGTGGGTATAAGCATCTTCGTACGATGTTTTAAATCCGCCCGGCTGTTGAACATTAAGTGTATAATCCTGCGGGAAGTTGATCGAGAAGTCCTCATTCAAAACCTCTACGTCGCCTTTTTTGCTGGTGATGAAACGGTAGGCAATACCATCGTCAAATGCGCGAAACTCGACGGCATAGTTACCTTTGAAGGTCAACAATACCCAGTTATATACGCTTCTTACAGTCGAAAATTTAACAGGTACATAAGGCCTGATCACTTCATCGCCTTTGCCTTTTTTGGTGCCGGCAAGTTTTGGATTTTCGCCCAATACACCATCGCGAAGCGTTAATGCTAAATGATCTTTGGTCAATAGGTCTCTGCCCTGGTCAGATACGGAGTAATAGATTTTGTCGCCCAGTGTAATGGCTACCTTAATTTCGCCATTTGGCGATGTAAGGTTAATAGATTTGCCTTGCGCACGCAATTTTACGCTAACTACTGATAGCAGCAATATGCAGCAAACAAATTTGTTAATAAGTTTCATGGTTTAATAATTGGTTAAACTTAAATGTTGGTGCTAAAAGTAACTTTTTTTAGTTATTCCCTGAACAATAAAATGTGCTATAAAGCAAAACCTCTGTTACGTAAACGTTTGCTTAGTAACAGAGGATGCCAATTATGATTATATTTAGAATGGTTCTATCTGAAAATAGCGTCGATCACTTTACCCTTACCGTAGTCCATGTTAAAATGAAGCAGTTTAGCAACCGTTGCGCTTATATCAATCTGTTCATAAGGTGGATCAATACCAGCTCCCTGTTTAAAATCCGGGCCCAGGGCTAAAAACTCAATATGACGACACCCTTCGCAGCCATCGCCGTGGTTCATAAAGCCGTCGGCCACGCCGGTTAGATGCCTGCCGTGGTCGTTGGTAATAATGACGGTGGTTTTGCCTTTGTATATCTCGTCGTTTTCAATAAAATCATATAGCGCTTTAATATACTCGTCGGTTTTTTTTATTGCAGTCAGATATTGCCCCCACTGATTTGAATGCCCGAAGACGTCAGGATCTTTAAAGTTGATCAACATCAGATTAGGGTGATAAGCACTTATGATATTTTCAGCATGATGATATGTCGTATCGTCAGACCGGTACCCACTAAATAAACCATTTTTGCCACAGTCTGTACGCGGCATGTACTGCCCGGCCCAGCCCAATGTCTGGCAATCAGCTAAAATCTGCAATTTATCTTTCGATGCAACTACCCAGGCTTTTTCGGCCGGTTTGCCTGTTGCCTTTAAATATTGCTGAAAAATAGAGGGGTATTGCGGTAACACCTGTCCGGTATTTTCCAGATCCTCGTAGTTGCCGGTGCAAATAGCATCATGGCCCGAATCGGTATTGGTAGTGCCATTGTTTCTGAAGTTACCCAGCATGGCGCCACGCGTATACATTTTTTGCTGATTAGGGATGTACTGCTTGGTATAGTCGCCAAAGGTCTCGCTAAAGCGGGGCCCATCCATTACAATAATAATTACATTCTCGGTTTTGCAGCAGCCGGTATAGGGCGTGCCGTCATCAGGATTGGCCACTGATACATCATAGTATGGGGCCGAGGTGTGAGAACCTGAAGAAGATGTTTTCCCGGTGGATGCTGAAGAGCCCTGACTACCGCCTGCCGCTTGAGATGACGGCGCCACTGTTGTACTGGGGGTATATGGATCGGTTACCGGCATTTTGGTTTCTTTGCTGCAAGAAAATGCATAAAAAACCAAAACACCAATAACCAACCACAATATGCGGTTGGGGTATCTCATAGTTTAAATTAATTAGGCTTGTAGATACAAGTATAATTAATCTATTTTATTGTAACAAAAAAGATACTAATTTTTGTTAAATTTTAATTGGCTGATTTTTAACCAGTTCAATATTGGCTTGAAAAAATATTAAATTTTCAGATTAAGACTAACCGCAAATTGATATCCGGAATGGTCTGAAATGAAACAGAAGTGAGTGATCTGAATGATAGCTGAAAGTGGATTATTAAACTTTAGAAAAATATTCTTGCAATCGATTGTATTTTAAAACTGAAAAAAATTTAATTTGCACCGGCTAATCGCTAACCAATTATAAACCATTACTCAGCTTAACAGCATGTTATTATTAGGAATTGATGTAGGCACATCGTCTATCAAAGTATCAGTAGTTGACGCTCAAACACAGAAAACTGTAGCATCGGCGCAATATCCCGAAACAGAATCGGCCATTACGACATTGCAACCCGGTTGGGCAGAGCAGTCGCCTGACATGTGGTGGCAGCATGTGCAGCAAGCATTGAAGACCTGTAATCAAAGCGGTAAATACAATCCACAGGATATAGCAGCCATCGGCATTGCTTATCAAATGCACGGACTGGTTTTAGTTGATAAAGATCAGAATTTGCTGCGGGACAGTATTATCTGGTGCGACAGCCGTGCGGTTGAGATAGGAGAACAGGCTTTCAATGCCATAGGCCATGATAAATGCTTGTCGCATCTGCTTAACTCGCCCGGAAACTTTACGGCCAGCAAGCTGGCCTGGGTAAAACAAAATGAGCCTGAGGTGTATGCGAAGATAGATAAGATCATGCTGCCCGGCGATTACATCGCTATGAAACTGAGCGGCGAGATCACTACCTCTGTATCGGCTTTGTCAGAAGGCGTATTTTTTGATTTTGTTAATAATACTATATCAAAAGACATCATCAATCACTACGGCTTTAGCGAGAGCTTTTTCCCTCCTATACAGCCGGTTTTTTCAAATCATGGGGGTGTGCTGCCGTCGGTAGCGCAGCAATTGGGTTTAAAAGCCGGTATCCCCATCGCCTATAAGGCCGGCGACCAGCCAAACAACGCATTATCACTAAATGTACTGAATCCGGGAGAAGTAGCTGCCACAGCCGGTACTTCGGGTGTAATTTATGGCGTTAGCGATGAATTGACCTATGACCCGCAATCGCGCGTAAATACTTTTGCGCACGTTAATTATACCGAACAGCAAAAGAGTTTGGGTGTGCTGCTTTGCATCAATGGCACCGGCAGTTTATATCGCTGGACAAAGAACCTCTTCGGCGCTGCGGTAAGTTATCAGCAAATGAATAGCGAGGCTGCTAAAATACCCTTGGGTAGCGACGGCCTGCGCATTTTGCCTTTTGGTAACGGGGCCGAGCGCATGTTAAACAACGAATTAATTGGCGTACATTTTCATCATATCGACTTAAACTTGCACACCCAGGCACATATTTTCCGCGCGGTGCAAGAGGGGATAGCCTCGGCGTTTAGATACGGGGTTGATATTATGCGCGAAAACGGTATGAACCCAACGGTTATCCGCGCAGGTAAAGCCAATTTGTTTTTGAGCAACCTGTTTGCACAAACCTTTGTTAACGCTACCGGGATTCCTGTCGAACTCTATAACAACGACGGCAGCGTGGGTGCAGCTTTAGGTGCGGGAATTGGCGCCGGAATATTTGCTTCGCCACAGGAAGCCTTTAGACAAATGCAGCCACTGCAACTTATTGAGCCAAATAACGATGCCTTTGAGCCGGTTTACCAGGAGTGGAAAGGTTTACTGTTAAAGCAATTGTCGATATCCGAGTAACCTCATAAGTAGGTAGTGTCTCAGTTTGAAAAATAAATAATTTTTATGCTTGACAACTTATATATAAATTTGCTGCATGGCAAAAAAGGACATAAATCAGTTAGCTAAATTTATTACAGATATAGCTACTGGAGATGCCGAAGATAAGAATAAATCAAAAAAAGCCGATAAGGACGTAAAGGGTCGCTCGGGCGGACTTGTTGGCGGTAAAGCAAGGGCAAATAGCCTCACAGCCGAACAACGTTCAGAAATAGCTAAAAGAGCCGCTAAAAAAAGATGGGGTTCTGATAATTAATCTCTAAATAATTGCCGTTGTAGGGGTACTTTATACATTTCAAACATTTTTTTTCTAAACTCATATTCTTCTGTGCAGCTTTCCAAAACATCCATTGTCTGCTTTATATAGGTTTTTAGTCGAGCAATCTTGACTATGCGTATGCACATGCGTAGATTTACAAGGCTTACAAATGCATTTAGCAAGAAAATGGAAAACCATTGCTATGCTATAGCCCTGCACTTTGTTTATTACAATTTCGCTAAAATCCATAAAACATTAAGAGTTACCCCTGCAATGGAAGCAGGATTGACAAAAGATGTAATGACTATTGAAGATATTGTAAGGTTAGCGGACTAATCAATCTTAACTTATTCATATATTTAAGCCACCTAATAAGTGGCTTTTTTTATTCTATTTATTTTCACTTTAAACCTGATCATGAGTAACCAATTTGAAGCGGTAATGGCAAAACGGACAGATGCCGAATTATTGTCTGTAATTAATAGTCCAGTTGGTGATTATCAACCTTTAGCAGTCGAAGCGGCTAAAAGAGAGTTTGAAAAAAGAAATCTTTCCAACGACCAAATATCAGCCGCCAAAACTGAAATAAAACAAAAAGAGCAGAATTTAGAAACGAAAGCAAACGAGCCATTAAATATCGTTGCGAAAATATTCGCCTTTTTATTTCCGGGATTTTTGATGCTTTTATTTGCAGTAACTTATAAAGCAGATGGATATATTAGAAAATATAGAGAATCGGTTAGATGGACACTATATGGATTATGTTTCTATATCGCATTTATCGTAATAACTGGATTGTGGGTGTATTTCCAATAAAATCCATCCTCTAATGCTATATCATTAAAAAATAAATTCAAACTGAGACACTACCCATAAGTAGCTCTCAGAAACCTCGCGTTGTAATACTCTATATTTGCTTTACGAATGAGCTTAGAAAAACGCGATTATGATACCATTGTAGTAGGGTCGGGGCCAACGGCATGGCGGCAGCTATCCTTGCGTTGAAGGATATTTTCAATATCAGTATACAATTGTAATTACTACCGGCTTACAGGGTATTTACACCTCAAAAAAAGCAAATCATATTCTTTATTGGACGTTTTGCCGCTCTCATGTGTACGCAAAAACATACGTAACAAAGTGTAAAAGGGTTTTTTTACGCTCGGAAAACTCATGGCACAATTTTTATTTCTTAGGGAGTATATATCAGCCAATATGAAAAACACCGCATTATTATTGAAAGCCTTAGATATTGAATTGAAAAAGCTATTGTCAGAAGACATCAAAAGATTCAGAAACAAACAACACGCCAACGAAGCCGTTAATCGCGAAATGGTTAAAAAGGCAGCTTAATACAATAGCTCTGCAAACAAACAAGAGGCCGTTATTGATGCTCTTTGTTTTACTGATAAAACGTTAATGAACAATATGAAAAGATTTGAAGAAAACGCATCTGTAGTGTACACAGATAACAAGGGAAGAGAGATTGATACATTTGTGATTTTTGCTACCGATGCCGAGACCGGGCTGACGCACATTAACCACGAGAACCTTAGGGTCCCGCTTGATAGGCTGAGATTGCACGAGAAGACGGTTGGTAAATATCACTTACCAATAGCAGATGCATTTAGTTTTGAAATTTTTAAGAAGTTAAGAGATAAATACGCTGAGCTGGATAGCCGGCCAAAACAAGAGACTCTGGAGCCGGAAGTTGCGCCATTAATGCTACTGGCAAACGCCTCTTAAAAAAGTCTGTTTAAACTTTATAAATTGAAAATCCCCCCGTGGCGGTAAGCTGCAGGGGGATTTTTATATCAATTTATTTCCTCATTCTACCTTGTATTTTATAAACTTGCCTGCCCGGCTTTAACACCTTGTTTAGCTTGCCGAGTTAAGTAACTTTCTACTATAAGAGCAGTAATGCAATGGTCTTTATAACCCACGCTGTTGTAGCTGGGTTAATATCGATCAAAGTATCACAACAAAAAACCGCCTCATAATTAACTTATGAGACGGTCTCCTTTTTTAACAATTTTTGTATCATCAAAAGGCTTGTATAGAAAAGTTGATAAGCATGTCGCCGCTGGTTGCGTCACCATATTTGTCAGTTCCATCTACTATTACGTAGTAAGTGCCGGCAGTCAGGTATTCTACGATCCAGGGTTGCAGAGCCAAGTGGTTGGGATCCCCAGAGCCCGCGCCATCATCGCCGGATGTAATTAGGTTCCAGGAGGAATCAAACAAATAGAAAACGCTGTCAAATTCGGATTCGTCGCCCTGTATAGTCACGTAACCATCGTCATTTACAGTGAGTTGAAGATATTTATCATTGCCGGAATGTGTAGGATCCCCATAGTTATTAACAAAGGGAGAACTCCCAGTCCTCTCAGTGTCTTGGTTATAGGTTACGTCGTTGGTGCCGAAGCCTAATGTAAAAGGCAATAAATAAGGATTGCTCATGTCTTTACCGCTGTTATCGCTGGTTTGCGAACCGTAGAAGAAACCGTAGCCGTAATGGTATAAGTGTCGGTAGGTGAAGCCAGATTTTGCCATAGTTGACAAAGAGCAGGTAAGCAAAAATAATACGGTTAATAAGCTGCAAATTAATTTGCGGCTCGCTGATTTAACAGCATTTGCTTTCGGCATAGTAGCCTTTTCGATAGTTGTGTTTAAGTTTTTCATGTTTTTAATTTTCAGTTATCCAATATTAACCAAAAGGAAATTCATTTTTTATTTTATTACACGAACAACAGGTTTTGTCATGACGAAATGGCTTTTTGCATACACAAATCAACAAAAGCTACAAATACCTATCAGTTTGCACAAGGTTGCTGGTATATAGTCGACCGTTACCAAACCGCGGGAACTAAACAAATTATACCTGCTTAATTTTTCGCCTGCGAAGTAACTTTATTATACGATACACGTATAAAAGATTAGTTTTAGCTCTAAGACTAACACCTAAACCAATTTTTCCTTTATGATATCTCACCTTGCCAAAACGGAAATATTTTCATTGTACGTGATTGAAGAAAGCGTGGCAGCTAATGCCATAGCTAACCATTTACACCATCATACCGATTTTATACTGGCCGGCAGTCAAAACAACCCAAATATTGCTTTAGAAGAAATTCTTAAAAAAGAACGATTCCCTGATGCAGTAATTGTAAATGTTGAAGTGTGCGCGGCCCATCAAAGCAATCTGCCCGAATTGATAACGAATCATACCTCACTGATCATTACCTCCCAATCACCGGAAGATGCGGTGCTGGCGTTTAGCTACAACGCTGTCGATTTTCTGATCAACCCGATATGTTTAACGCAGTTGAACTATACTTTAGATAAAGTAAGAGCCGGCAAATACCCTGAGCGCCACAATGACGGCCCCCGGCATTTTTATATTCAAAGCGAAGCAAAAGGAAAGATGATTCGCCTGAATCATGATGATGTTTTTTATATTGAGGCTTGCCAAAACTATGTGACCATTCACCTGGAAAAAAGCAAATATGTCACTTATTTAACCATGAAGGAATTGGAGCAGAAGTTATCAAATACGTCATTTTTGCGCATTCATAAATCACATCTTGTAAACGAATCAAAGATCCACTCGGTAGATGGTGATTATGTCATCTTAGAAAATAATTTCTTCTTAAAAATAGGCGCCAACTACAAAGAAAGTATGTTAGCATCACTTTATCCAAATTTTTTTATTTCGAAGCGTGGTGGTTTCAAGGTAGCAAAATAATTGCTTTTCGACCTGGTTTTTTCGGAATTAAAACCCGGACGACCTTTATAAATGTTTTTATATTAATAGCCAATGCCGTCACCAAGTACAAGTCAGCGAATGCCAAACAGAAGTAAAATTTTCCTTAACGGATTAAAAACCTGCACTATCCATTTTAAAAGGGGCTTTAAAACGGAAAAGCCTCTCTGAACTAGCAGTGTCCCGTCCTGAAATAAGTTGACATCCAAGTTGACTTATTATGAAGAAACACTTAAAACGAGTTATCAGGCGCAGTCAGCGCGATTACAGTCTTGCCTTTAAGTTGCAGGTTGTGCAACAGGTAG
>NZ_BAABCV010000015.1:0-66719 GCF_039539265.1 Mucilaginibacter panaciglaebae | reverse complement strand
ATACATTCATTACTACAACAATAAGAGAATAAAAAACAGGTTAAATGGAAAGAGCCCGGTGGAATACCGAGCTCTCGTACAAAAAACTTAATTTTGTAATCTGTCCAACTTTTTGGGGTCACACCAAGTATGGAACAGCCTTTTGTCAATCCACTGGTTGAAGACTAATTTGAAATTGAAAAGGATGCGAATCAATTGCTCCATTAAATAAATGTTTCATTAAAAAGACAGGCACAAAAGCTTATAAATTTAATAAAGGTTAATTCATTTACTGCCTCAGAAAATGAAGATGTGTTTATAGTTACTGTAAAGGACTGGGCGAAAGCCCGTGGGCAGGATGGTATCACGGCATTTAATAATAACTCTCATGTTGAATCTGATTATACCAATAAAGCAGGCAACTACGAAATTGATTATCCTGACCCAGGACTTGCAGGATTTGCTGCCCTTGAGTCAATGTATCCGGACATGTTTAATTATTATGTAAAAAAAGCCGGATCAAATACTCTTACTCCCTATAAAGTGGTTAATGGCGTTCATCCGACTGTTACTCAAGTTAACTGTTAACAATAAAAATCTTCGATCAATGAAATATTATATAACTTTTTTGTCAGCAATATTTTTTGCAAGTATTTGTTTTGGGCAACAAATAGAATTTGCGAATATGGCCAGCATAACGCCGCCAGGCAGGATGCAAAAAATGCAGCATTCAGAGGTATTGAATATTACGCACCAAAAGTTGGGAAAACATCCTTCTCTTCAAAGCTTTATTAACGACCATCCAGATAATATGTATAAAGTTGATAACATCCTGGTTTTGGTAAAAACCGTACCTAAGAGTCCATCCTTTAAATTAGAAACGCAACGTAAACTATTCCAGCGTTCAGGTTCAACCAGTATTGAAACTTTGGGCGGCAAAAAATTTCTTATAACATTTGATACTACACTAAATGATATCGCCGTATATCATTTCTTTTGTGTAAACAGTTCCAATACCACTCAAGTGGGGGGTCTTGTTACAGCGGATATAAAAGATAAAGAGAAGGCAAAAGCGGTTATTTATGATATCGTAAAGGGAATTAAATTTAAGGTACAATAACTGTATCTTATAAAATATTCGTTTAAAGAGGCTGCCTCAAAAATGAGGCAGCTTTTTGTATTTGCAGAAGCCACGCAGAAGCGGATTTCAATAATGAAGTTAACGGACGCAGAATCATACAATAATGACCCTGGACTTTGTGGTTTCATCGCCCTTGAGGAGATGTATCCGGAGATGTTTAATTATTATGTAAAAAAAGCCGGATCAAATACTCTTCCCTATAAAGTCACTAAAGGTGTTCATGACACTGTAGCTCAAGTTAACTGTTAACCTATAAAATCTTCAAACATGAGATATTATATAACTTTTTTGTCAACAATATTTTTTACAAGTATTTGCTTCGGGCAGCAAATTGAATTCACGAATATGGCGAGCGTAAAGCCAGCAAGTACAATGAAAAAAATGCAGCAAACAGAAGTACTAAACTTAACACGCCAGAAGTTGGGAAAACATCCTTCTCTTCAAAGCTTTATCAACAATCATTCAGAGGATGTGTATAAAGTGGGTGACATTGTCGTTTTACTTAATACCATACCTAGGCTTCGCTCTTATAAATTAGATGCTCAAAAAATATTGTTACGAAGTACAGGTCCGGCTAGCATTGAAACTGTAGACGGCAAAAGAGTTCTCATAGGACTCGATACTACGAAAACCGATGTCGTTGTCTATCATTTCTATTGTGTAAACAGTTCCAATACCACTCAAGTGGGGGGCCTTGTTACAGCGGATATAAAAGATAAAGAGAAGGCAAAAGCGGTTATTTATGATATCGTAAAGGGAATTAAATTTAAGGTACAATAACTGTATCTTATAAAATATTCGTTTAAAGAGGCTGCCTCAAAAATGAGGCAGCTTTTTGTATTTGCAGAAGCCACGCAGAAGCGGATTTCAATAATGAAGTTAACGGACGCAGAATCATACAATAATGACCCTGGACTTTGTGGTTTCATCGCCCTTGAGGAGATGTATCCGGACATGTTTAATTATTATGTAAAAAAAGCCGGATCAAATACTCTTGTTCCCTATAAAGTCACTAAAGGTGTTCATGACACTGTAACTCAAGTTAACTGTTAACCTATAAAATCTTCAATCATGAAATATTATATAACTTTTTTGTCAGCAATGCTTTTCACAAGTTTTTGCTTTGGGCAACAAATAGAATTCTCGAATATGGCCAGCATAAAGCCGCCAGGCAGGATGCAAAAAATGCAGCAAAAAGAGGTGCTTAATATGACACGTCAGAAGTTGGGAAAACACCCGTCCCTTCAAAACTTTCTTAACAGCAATTCAGATTACGTTTATAAAGTCGATGATATTACGATTTTCATTAAAACATCGCCTAGGCAGCCATCGAATAAATTAAATGCTTTAAAACTTACAATGCAAAGCATAGGCCCTGCTAGCATTGAAACTGTAGACGGTAAAAGATTCGTTTTAGGGCTGGACTCTACCAAAAAAGATGTAATTCTTTATCGCTTCTTCTGTGTAAATAGCGCTAATACCATTCAAGTAGCAGGAGTTGTTACAGCCGATATAAAAGATAAGGAAAAGGCAAAAGCACTTATCTATGATATCATAAAGGGAATTAAATTTAAGGTACAATAACTGTATCTTATAAAATATTCGTTTAAAGAGGCTGCCTCAAAAATGAGGCAGCTTTTTGTATTTGCAGAAGCCACGCAGAAGCGGATTTCAATAATGAAGTTAACGGACGCAGAATCATACAATAATGACCCTGGACTTTGTGGTTTCATCGCCCTTGAGGAGATGTATCCGGACATGTTTAATTATTATGTAAAAAAAGCCGGATCAAATACTCTTGTTCCCTATAAAGTCACTAAAGGTGTTCATGACACTGTAACTCAAGTTAACTGTTAACCTATAAAATCTTCAATCATGAAATATTATATAACTTTTTTGTCAGCAATGCTTTTCACAAGTTTTTGCTTTGGGCAACAAATACAATACATGGCATAACAGTCCAAATTCTACAAGCTCTGATTATCAGGCCGCTATGGACGCCTATATGCAAAACCATGTAGGAGCCACTGAGACTGATGCAAGCATATTTGCCCTTGATTCAGAATTTCACGGGTTGGTAAATATTTATAGAGCCGACAGATCCGCTAACCCACCTGTATTTACTATTTTAAACGGTAACAACAATAGGGATACCCCGTCCGTCGGTACTGTGGGATGTAACTGAATCAAATTATAAAATAACAAGAACATGAAAAAAACAATATTTTTTATAGGGTGCCTGATGTGTGCTCTAACAACGTTTGCCCAACAGATCAGACTTGATAAACTTGGCACTGTGGCTGTCCCAAAACAAATGACTGAAGCATCGAGAGCGCAAGTTAATTCATTCGTTCAAAAAAAATATAATAACAAACTGCCATTGGACTTTATGGTCAATTCAGCATCAAAAGTTTATTTCGTCGACAACATTTTAATTACAGTAGGTTACAAACAATTACCATCTTCTACGAATGGACAAGATTATCTGTCTAATTTCAAAAAAGTGGAGGATGGGGCTCATTCCGGCTATCCAAGCTATTCATCAAGAATAGAAACCATAAATGGTAACAAATTTATTGTTTGCACAAGAGATTCATATCCTGGAAGATGCATTATTATTAATGGATTGAATGAATCAACGCTAGTTAGATTTGACTGTAGTTTACAATATGCTTCAGAAGACGAGGCTAAAGCACAAAGTCTTGTGAAAGAGGTTTTGGCAGGTGTGAAATATAAAGTACAATAAAGTTACCGCTTAAGATCAAAGGGGCCTTATTTAACTAAATAGGGCCTTTTTTTGTACTTTATGATGCAATTAACCTGGTGTATGAAAATTTAATACCGTGAGGCAAGCGTATTTGCCCTTGATTATGCATTTCATGGAATGACAAACATATATATGGCTGATATCCTGTAAATGAAGAGGCTGTCGAACCAGACAGTCTTTGTGTTTTCAGTGGCCACAGAAGAAGTCTTCAATAACAAAGCAGCGGATGCTGAATTTCACAAATTTGGCTAAGTAATACGGCCGTCTACTTTTTAGATGAGTATTATGAGCGGGGTTTTTAAATGAAGATGCTAAAATCAATTTAAACAAATGAAAAGACTATCAATAATACTTGCTCTTGCAATGTTCAGCATAAATTGCATGGCACAACAAAACGATTCGAATAATATAGCGGTCGTTCCTTACCATCAACGGCTTAAAAAATCAACGAGAACCGAGCTCAAATTAAAAAATGAAAAAAATAATATTAATCACGGCGTTTTTTCTGACAAGTATAGGTCTTGCTAACGCACAAAGACTAAAAGTTAACTCTACTGTTCAAGCCAAAAGAGGTAAATATAAAATCGACATGCTTGCAGATGGTAAAATGATTGTATCAAATACAAATAGTGTATATGGTCACCATGTCCCTAAAGTAAAAAATACAGACTTCCAAATAGAAACAGCAACCCCTCAGGGATTATATAAAGCATTTAAAGAAGTATTTAAAGATGAGCGATTAAAGGAATTGACGACAGAGCCTAATATTGCTATTGAAATATTTGTTTCGACAAAAGGTAAGGTTGAATATATAAACTTTATTGTAAAAACCAATACATTAATAACGGCAGAAGAACTTGAAGGGCTGGAGGACGCAATCAAACGAAATGTCTCATATAAGATAAAGTCTGATCAGTCTACGGATTTCGAAGCGTTTCCATTGGTAAAAAACGTACTCTTCAGTAATGTTTTAAAAGGCCCACGTATATAGAAGATTGATTCAAACAGAGCAGCCAAATAGGATGAAAAAAATGCAGAAAACAGAGTTGCTGAATTTAACATACAAGGAATTAAGCAGGTAGCGTTCGCTTCAAAGTTTTTTAATAATCATTCAGAGGATGCGTATAAAATCGATAACATTTTGGTTTTACTTCATACCATACCCAGACGCCCCTCTTCTAAATTGCAAGCCGAAAAAATTACAATGCAAAGTATAGGCCCTGCTAGCATTGAAACTGTAGACGGAAAAAGATTCGCCTTAGGACTGGACTCTACCAAAACAGATGTAATTCTTTATCGTTTCTTCTGCGTAAATAGCTCTAATACCGTTCAAGTAGCAGGCGTTTTCACAGCGAATATCAAAGATAAGGAGAACGCAAAAGCAATCATTTATGATTTAATAAAGGGAATAAAGTACAATAGTGGGCACTATTGTACTTTCCCCTATCACTAAATTAAAAAGCCATGAAAAAAATATGTGTTATAACATAATTTTTTTCAGCGTAGCAGCTATTGCGCAACGTTTGGAAATAAACCATGTCGCAACAGTAAGTCCAGCAAATAAATTAACAAAATAAGCACAGACCGGACAATCTCTGTTGTTCATGAAAGTATAAAAATAGCAATGATCACGTATTTCAGGTTTTAAAAGACTTTCATTCGCAAGACACTTACCTCATAAATGACCTGGTGGTTGCAATTCATCCGGTTCAATTGAAACAGCCCCTGAACGTCGATTATCTTATAAAACAAAAAGCGGGCATGGATGCGTTGTCAAAAATGTTGCGGGATACAATTCATATATAGAAACGATAAATGGCCGGCGTTTTTTGATTACATTATTACCGGCTCCGGCAGGTGAGTTGTGGACTTATTCATATTTTACTGCAGACAAATCACGAACGAAGATTATTGACGGAATGATGCCTTTTGACGTAACAGACTCAGCTAAGGCCAAAGCAACTCTATATGACCTTCTAAAAAGTTTAAAATTTAAATAACAGTAAAAGTTATGTTCTGAGAAAACCATAGATTATTTATGGCTTTTCTCAATATGCAGTTGCAATTGCATTCTGAATAGGTGTCCGATATTTGTCCGAAATAAAACAAAAAATCCTGTAAGCTTTTGACTTACAGGATTTTAATTTGTTTTAATGTAGCCCGTAGGGGAATCGAACACGATTATTAACCCATTGACTTACAATATCTTACATGGTTACCTATGTGCTACGCACCGAATTGCTAACCATTTTTTGATGCAGATTATTTACAAATCTTAGCTCACAATATACAAAATATTTCAAATATTTGAAAATTACTTGTCACTAATTTTTAAATATCCATTTTCATTTCCATCGGAAAGATATGAAAACATAATGCCTTATTTATCACGCAAATAATGAACGGGGCAAACTAGATAAAATGTCAAGGGCAGGCCAATAAAAACAACCACAACTATCTGCTTTATGTAGTTTCATGATATCCGGTTAAACATACAAGAAAAAAACCACCAGCGGTGACTCTTTTCTTGTATAAATATTGAGCACTCACCTGCATATAGCATATTATTTATTTGTCGGGATAATGTCTATCACAACCGTACGGTTATAAAAACGTTCTTCAGGCAACGCGTTTTCAAATGGCGAATGATTGATGTCTTCCCCGAAGCCAAGTGTTTCAAACTTAACATTGTTTTTGCCGGTTGCTGACAGGCTGCTTTCAAGCACCTTTTGTGTTTGTTGTGCACGGCTGTCAGATAATTTTTGGTTATAATCCTCTTCACCAATAATGTCAGTATGGCCATGTACAATAACTGTCGATCCATCGGTAATTAAAGGCGATACTATATCAGTTAACAATTTATTGTACGATGCTATACCAATGGCCTTATCAAAATCAAATACTACGCTGTAACGAAGACCTTTCTGGATAGCAGCGTCCTGGCGTATTAAATGCACAGTATTTTCTTTAGTAATTGTAGTTCCGTTTTTAGTTTCGCCGGTCATCGTGATTTTGTAGTTTCCTTCAGGATTATTACCAATCATTGCTATGCCTGATATGCTTTCCTGGTCATTGGTGAACGGACCGTAATGTTGGGTTACACTCCGGTCGTCAGTCGCATTTATCGACCAGCTATTTAACTGCTTTTTAGCGCCGTCAACATTTAAGACTACGTAACTGTCAAGGGGATCTGTTTGCATGGTGTTAATATGTACGGGTTTCATCATTCCGCCCCCAACTTCCATCAGCAATTCGGGCGATGTGCTTGCAATGTCAACACGCCTGTCTTCGGCACGTAGTAAAACAAGCTCTTTGTTACCACCAGGTTGCTCTGAAGGATTAGCCGGTTTTTTGCGGGCAAGCGTTGTGATACGTGAACCGTTAATTCCAAATGTGTCTGTCAGATACATTTTTATTGATTCGGCCATTATTTTACCATCACCTGCAGGTGCACCAGTTAATGATATGGTAGTACCCGGATTGGTACGCATACGGTCACCCAGAATGTTCAGTATATTATGGTATACATTTAACTGTCTTGCAGAACGTCCAGACATGGTTACTGATTGTTCTTCCTGCAATTGTTCTTCTTTAAAGTTATCAGCCTGTGCTTTGTTAAGTGCTATGTAACGGTCGGGTATGGTGTTGGCGCCATCATCAAAAAACACAGCGTTAAGCAAAGGTAAAGTTTCGCTTACCTGGCGTTTTAACGGTACCGCTTTAGGCGCACGTACAGAGAATGTAACATCAACAGCAACAGGAACTATTGCTGCTGCCGGTATTTCCACAACTTTTTTATGGCCCTTACCAAATTTAAGGGCAATGCCTGCGCGTATAGTTGTCACTTGCCAGCTTTCAATACTGCGTGGCGCCTGGCCAAAATAAGGCTGATAAGAAACAAATGGCGAAAGATTAATTTTGTTAGGATTAGTGGCAGATGCCAATGGGATCTCATAACCAACACCCACTTGCCCGGATACTAATGTTTTGCGCATATTGCTTAACTCGCCATTAGTATTAAGCTGTTTAACTTGTGTGTACGAAAAACCGTTCTGGATATTGAACGCTAAACGCGGGCCTGCAAAAAAATAAAGGTTCGATGCCGGTACCGCTAAACGTAAGCTTGGTTCGACGGCGACATAGGCCGCATCGGTATGCAAGGTTGCATCGCAGTTACAAGGCGCCACAACATCATTAAATTTGCCTCCGCGGCCATCATAACCTACGTTAAGCATGATGCCCCAGATACCGGCCGGACGATACTCAACCAATACAGAGCCATAAGGCTTTATCCCAAACCCTTTATGAAACGCGGTGGGAACCATTAGGCTGCTATTAAGCGTTTGGGTTGTACCATCGTAAAAGTTAAAATTGGCAGCACCCGATAAACCCCACCACCAGGTAGGCTGGGTAACCTGTGCCTGTGCGGCAACTTGTGAAAGGACAACTATCGCCGAAAGCAGGATGGCCCTTTTTATCATTTTATATTGTAGTAGCATATATTTCTTTTTAATGTAAGTAAGTTAAGTAAGTACACTCCTCACTGGGAATGTACTTTTAAGGGTGAATAATATTAAGGGATTATTACTGTAGCAGCATTTAACGTAACCGCTTTTTGAGCCAATAACCTGCCGGTAACTTTAGCACCGGTATTTAAAGAGATCAGATTTTTACTCAGGATATTACCACTAAAGTCAACCGCTGTACCAAGCGTGGCCTGGCCTGCAACCACCCAATAGATATTCTTGGCTTGCGCACCTCCGGTTAAATGGATGATGGCTGTATTATTTACAATCAAATCTGCGGCTATTTGTAAAACCCAGGTATCATTAGGCCCGCCTGCAAGTGTTACGCCTGCGTTTGTTATTAATAACTGCGTACTCCATTTATATAAGCCGGGAGGCAATGTTAAACCACTGATATCGCCTGCGCCTAAACCAACTACTGGTGCCGGTGTTACCAGGTTATTTGAATTGGTATAAGCCGTTTCCATATCGCCTATAGCTGTTGTTAAATTACCCGGTGTTGGCACGGCATAATCAGACGCGTAAACTTTTCCGGTTACTATGGGTGTATGCGATGTTTGACCATTGGTATCCATGATCAATCCAAAGCCTGTTATGGCAGTTGATGTTATCGGGCTTACGCCGATATCACCGGTTATTGAAGTAATACCGGTAGTTGATATTCCGGATTCGGTTAATATGCTAAAGTTAGCAGCAGCACCAAGTCCTGGTAATACCGGGCCAAGCGCTACCACCGCTGTAAAGTTTGCGGTAATGTTTTTATTGCTGTTCATGTTCACCGTTAACGGGTTTACAGATCCGGTTGCATCGCCGCTCCATGACGAGAATCTAAATCCGGGATTTGCTGTAGCTGTAAGCTGCACGTTAGCTCCGCTATTATAAACAGCCAGGTTTGGATTTTTTGCAACCGAACCCATCAGCGCATTTGCATTTACCGTTAACGTGTAAGTGTTCAATAAGAAATTGGCAACCAATGTCCGGTTAGCGCTTAACGGGAAAGTATAAGCCGGGCTGGTCGATGCTACTGTCGCGCCATCTGTCCAGTTAACAAAGGTATAGCCTGCATTAGCTGTTGCAGTTACAGTTACCGAAGTTCCTGCCGCAAATGATCCTGCGCCGGTTGTTGAACCACCAGCTACCGGGTTTGATGATAATACAACTGCAAATTGAGATGCCGGTATTGCGCTAAAATTAGCCGTTAATGTTTTGTTGACAGCTAGCACAAATTGATAACTTGAGCTGGTGGAAACCACGATGCCATTATCAGTCCAGTTAACAAATGTATAACCTGCTCTTGGTGTCGCCGATGCGGTAACCGTTGAGCCAATACTAAATTGTCCTTGCCCGGCAACTGTGCCACCAGCTATAGGGTTTGCCGCTAAGTTTAAAGCCACTTTGCCAACTGCTATAGCAGCAAAATTGGCTATTAACGCCCTGTTGCCTGCCACAGTAAACTGGTAACTTGAACTTGTTGAGGCAACGGTCGCACCGTCTGTCCAATTAACAAATACAAATCCGGTTACAGCTGTCGCTGTTACCGATGCAGTAGACCCTTGTGCAAACGTACCAGTGCCCGTAGTTGTGCCGCTGGCAGCCGGCAATACGGATAACGATACTTGTGGGATAGTAGTAAATGTCCAAACATTATCATTTACCAGTGCGGTATGGAATTTATCCGCGGCGCCGGTAGTAATGGTACCTGTATAGACCGCAAATGGCAGCAGTGGTACATCTGGTGTAAAAGTGTAAACACGGGCACTTGCTGTAGGCGCAACGGTTCCGCTAACCGCGTTAGCGCCCTGTTTAATTATAAAAGTTGTTTTGGTAATGGTTGCCGGATCCATATCAGTATTAAAAGTCGCGGTAATAACTTTAGGTAATACGACATCAACCGCTTTATCCATCGGGTCGGTTGTTACTAAAGGGCATACGCCTTGTGCGGCTACAAATTCATCCTTTTTACAGCCAGCGGTAAATACAATGAGCAGTAAAACCAGCGACCAAATGGCTGAGAAGATTTTTGAGTAGCATTTGCTTTTATACGCAGGTATTCTATCAATAGTCGGGGTAGTTCTTTTTTTCATAAAAGTTATTTAAATATTAAATGTTAGCGTCGCCAACCTAAACGGCAGAATTGGGGACACTACAAACCTACCCGGATAATGGCCGGAAATGTTATACAATTATTTGAATAAGTTCTATAATTCACACATTGCAGGAAGCAATGTACCGGCACATTCAATGTACTTAAAGTGGGAAGGGGTCACGCCGGTAACTTTTTTAAACTGGGTTGACAGATGGGCAACACTACTGTAATTAAGTTTCCAGGAAATTTCGGTAAGATTCAGTTCCTTAGCACAGATCAATTCTTTTACCCGGCGTATTTTATTGGCTATAATAAAATGTTCAACGGTAATACCTTGCATTGCTGAAAAAACGTTGGCCAGGTAGGTGTAATCCAGGTTCAGCATTTCACTTAAATAAAGCGAAAAGTTGGTCTTTAAGGGATAATCGGAGTTGTCTATCATATCAAGGACAATAGCTTTGATCCTTTCAATTAATATCTTTTTTCGATCTTCAATCAATTCCAATCCGGCATTTAATAAAGCGGCTTTAAAATAGCGCAACTGATGGTCAGAAAGATTGCCTAATACTTCTACCTGCCCGGTTTCCACAGTAATACAATACATGCCGAGTTTTTCTAACTCACTCTTCACAACCATGCGGCATCGAAGACAAGTCATATTTTTAATAAAAAGTACCATAGTTATAAACTCATCTGCAAAGCAAGTGCCCCGTATTGGTTACCGCTAACTAGCTTGTCGGCGATTTTTAGTAACTTATTGATAATAATGCCCTGGGCCTGCTGAATGGCACATTTACGCGAATCGATGCTGTTTGATGATAAAAAAATTAATTATTTTAATTTGACGCGATACGCCGTCAAACAATCTTAATGAGCAATTATATATTGACAGTAATAATATTAATGCCTTAAACGAAATAATTATGTAGATAAGCCTAAAGATTGACCTTTATTTACTGAAAGTTAAATAAAAAATAAGAAGGCGCCAAACTGGCCGATAGTTTTTCTTTTTACTTTAAAACTGTAGCGTTACAACTAAGTTTTGTATGGCATACAACACACAGCTCTAACTTATGTACAGGAAATAATTAATCCTAAAGCTAACGACTCATATAGGATACTATATTTATTTCGCCTGATTGCTTAATAATAGCTTTGTCAATATCAAAATAATTCGGTGTACCTTCTTTAATAAATTAGCGAGTTCAATCATTATAGAAAGTTGTTAATAAATTATTTAGATTTTACTTTATAATCCAATGAACAGCTACCCCTTATTCAGACGTTAAGCAACCAAAAGCGCGTAACCGGGTAAAATGTCAAGGGCGGGCAAGCAAAAAAACCAACACACCCTGCCCGTTTATGTACCCTTGACGTTTTATCCCGGTGTGGGCTATCTTCGCTGTAGCGGTGAATAAGGAGTGTATCTTTTGAATAAACCCCATACGCCGCAGGGTTATGGGTAAAAGCACATATATTCCGCGCTACCTCATACTCCAACCGCCGCCAATCCCTAAGCTCCGGTCTTGCTTCCTGCTTAATTCCATTTCCTGCTGTTGCTTTATCTGCCGTTCCAATTCCATTTTCTGCTGTTGCTTAACTTGCTGCTCCTTGCGCTCTTCCTCCTTTAATTCCAATCTTTGTTCATAATCGCCATGTTTTAAGGTATTGGCGTATTTAAAAGTTTCTTTGAGTTCCCGGTCATAATCAAAGGTCTGGTCGAAAGTTCTTTCCGCGGCGTGCTTGAATGCTACCCGATCAAATTGCCCGACTTTAAGGCTATGCGCCGCATTCCTACCTCGCGAATTGTTTAAAGGGCTTAAACGGATACTGTCGGTAATATCCTTACGGCTGACAATGATTTGTACGTGCATTTGTTCTCCCGCCTTTGGCTCGCCCCGTTTGGCCAAGCCATTTTTCACTTCCTCATCCTTATGGGTGTAATAGCGGTGGTTCTCTACTTTACCAAAATATAGAATATCTTTATTACCGATTACTTTTTCTTTTTTAAAGTTCTTGGCATATTCATCCATAACCTGATTGGCGTATTGTTTCAACTGTTGTTTAACACCATCTTCGCCAAATTCTTCTTTAAGAAATAATAATTCATTTTCGCTGGGACTGATATTAACCAAAAAGAATTTGGCCTCGTCTTTAGATAGCCTGTCGGTGTTGTGGTCAATCTCATATCTTACCTCATACGGCTGTATCGTCTGCTGTTCCTGATTAAACCAATATTCCGGTTCCAATTGCGGGTTTGGTTCATAAAGCAGTCGGTTCTCTTTTTCCAGATAGTTGACTAATTGGCCGCTGCTGCCTTTATTGTTGCCGGTTTCGCTTTTACTGATATTGATGTGCATATCCTTTGCCTATAGGTTCTTCATCTGTTGTCTGACATTTTGGATCAGGCTGTCTTTATCTGTTTGCTTCGTCATCATATTCATATTTTCCCGGTGCTGTATATAATAGTCCAGTATTTCTAAGCATTTCCGCTTAGTCAGGTCTTTGGTGTATTGTGCTGTTTCGATACTTTTGATTGAACCCTGTACGCTATTAAGCGCGGATTGTTGCTTGGCATAAGCTTCCTTTTGTTCCTTATTATGGGCAATGATATGTTTGTTAAAATAGTTAACGATCTGCTCCTGTGAGTTGCTAATCCTTCCGGTAGAAGTAATCAACGGCATTAATAAATCATCTTCCATCACCTTAATAAATGCAATGACCCTATCTGTTCTTTTGACAAGTTCTTTCTTCAAGAGTTCATCGTTCAAGTCGCGCGGGTCTTTCTTGCTTTTATAGAAATAATCCACCATCGCGATAAAAAATTCGATCTTAGTTAAGCCGGTTTTTTCGGCCAGCTTTTGCAGCTTGCTATCGGCTGTGATCGGAAACCTGATGGTTTTTATATTGGGATCTGTCTGTTTGTACATGAGATTCTAAAATTTCTTAATTGTCTATTAAACAATAGCTTGTAAATACGGTATACTACTAAGTATACTGAAAACAGCCTTTAAAGCTATTTGCAGGGGTAAAGTATACTAACGGTATACTGGAAACAGCCCTGGCCCCGCAGGGCGAGCGGAAGAGTCAGGTGTAACCTGACTCCCGCTCGCTCCAAACGCTTTCGCGTTCGGACGGTGGCTGTTTTCATAAATGAGCCCTTGAGTGCCTTTAAGGATATTTTCAGTGGTTTTCGCATGGTATTTGGGTTACAAAAACATCGTTTTGCACATGCGTTTAAATATTTTTTATACTCGGAAATCATTTTATAGATATACTGATAGGTAGATATTCAGATAGATTATATCAGGGCATCCGGCCAATACACCTGGCTGCCTAATTTGGGATGATAACTCGGCTGATAATGTATATAGCCAAACTCATCCAGTTCCTTTATGCACTTATGATAAGTCGCTACCGATGCGATCTTGCTAAAGCCCATAAGCTCACTCCGATTCACTGCAAAGGGCTGGGCGAAGCCTTGCCGTTGCCAGCAAACGAACAATGCGGTATATAGACTTATATGGGTGGCCAACAGGCGCTGGTCTTTCGACATGCGCCTGAGCCATTTGGTATAGTCCGCTGTCGCGGTTTGATTGGCTGCTATTTTCATTACAAACCTCCTTCCAGTAATTTATGGATGTCTTTCAGTTTGTAATATAGCATTCCACCGATCTTAGTAAACCGCAGTGTTCCGTTAATACGCAGATTTTGCAGGGTGCCGGGCGAAATGTTTAATAGCTTCCGCACTTCAACACTCTTGAGCCATTGTTTGGACTGGCCCTGCCCTGGTTTTATGATCTGCCTGATCTCGTTAAGCAATTCGCTTTTGAATTGCTTTAAATCTTCCCTCGTAATCATTTCAATTGTAGTCATAGATTATAGTATTAAATGTTAATTATCCGTTGATCTTTTGCCTTGTGCAAAAGATCCTTACCCTAAAAATTAAATTGGATTTGAATAGGTTTAATCAAAAAGTTAAACAAAATTAAATAATTGTTTTGATATTTTAAAATACATCAAAACAATTTATATATTTGTATAGTTAATACATCATACAGATTGATCGCATTTGATAGGTTTTGAGGTATTTCGCTTTGAAGGATTAAATAGTTTTCATTAAAATGCGTTTAAAAAGCACCAAATAAAATTTTAAAGTTTTTTTCAATGAATAAAATAAGTTACAAGACCTATTATAATGACCGGTTGAAAGAAGTTGACTTTCATGGACAGCAAACCCATCCTTTATATGTGCAGGTAACTTATGAAAGAAAAACCATTTTTTTCAAAAGCTATTATTTCGAGTTGTTTTCTAAACCGCGTTTCTTCCTGGATGTGCCGGGTGCCGGTGCCAAAGGCCCGGAATTGGAACTGGCTATCCGCAAGGAGCATGAAGTGATTGATTTTATTATCGAAAAGCACCGTGATGATTTCTCACTGGAAATTTTCAAAGATGCTTATGCCTACTACAGTAAAGATGTTTGTGACCTTGCGGAAGCAGGGTATCGTGATTACCTGTTCACTTTCTTTTGGGATGAGGGGTCGCCCTATTTGGGCGACTTGGTAAAACACGGCGGCAAGCATGTGGTGGCTTATGACTTAACACGGGACTTTAAAAGGAATTTTCAGAAAGAGCGATACGATAAACTCGTAAAGAACAGTTTTGAGCATTCACCACCTTATTTGCCCTTATACGGTTTTATGTCGGAACGGAAACGCTGGCCGGAGCTTTGCCTGACAATGATGGAATGGAGGAGTATAGAAGTTACTGTTGCGTTTAAGGCTTATCTTGACCGGGTGTATCCGGATATAAATGGATTGGAACTGGTTAAAGAAGTAAACAAGCTGCCCTACACAAGTAAGTAAACTAAAAGGATAGCTATGCCCATTTAAGCAGTCATTTGCAGAATATGGGTAACATAAGGCCTTTCTTTATCCCTTAAAGAATTGTCCGTCCTGATCTGATGTTCTTTTGCCTTCTCCGCAAGTTTATACCAATAAATAGCAGGTATGATCTTATTAGAGTGTATTTCCAAACGAATGATAATGCTGTCGTTTGGCTCCCGGCGGTTATTTACCAGGTGACTAAGTAGCGTTTCATGGATTTGGATTTCCTGTGCGAACTCCTTTTTCTTTTTATGGATTATTGTTAAGTAGCGTTCCAAAAAATGTCCGAAGTTTAAAGCCGGATTGTAGCTATCCTTTAGATAATCCTCTAACTGGAAACGTAATTGTAACACGTCTAATTCAATCTTTTGCTCTTCGGTCAATGCTGCCTGACTTTTTTTTCTGGCGGTAGCTAAATCCCTGTTAGCTTGTTCTTGTTGCTTAACAGTAAGCTTTGCGGGTATCATTAACGATTCCGCAATTTCTTCCAAAGTATATTCCTTCAATAATTTTTTTAAGCTCATATATCGTATGTTTTAATCAATTCCCTTAAAACTTCATATTCAGCATAAACCTGTTGTCCTGCTGTTGTCATTCCATACTTTTTAATATAATGTGACCGCAATTCTGTCTTTGGTGTCAGCGATACGCAAGCCAAACCGTAATATTTTCTTAACGCTATCTTGGCGGCGTGAGCAATAAGGCACCCTGCTATACCTTCATGCTTTTTTAACCTTCCGCTGTTTTCCTTTGATACCGATATTAATTTAATTTCGATACGGTATTCGGCAGGAACATCAACTAATGCGATCAGTCCCAAAATTACCGGCCTGTCTTCAAGGGTCAATTTATAAATGTCTGCATCTGCTTTAAGCTGATCCCACCTAAAAAAGAATTGCTTTTTAGTAATGCTTTTAAAGTCAGTTGGCTCAACTCGCTGAACAATTACCGGGATGGCTTTTTGGCCTGATACCTCCGTTATATTCATTATTCAAATATAATAAAATTTACAATTTTTGTCAACTTTAATTAAAGATATTATCTTACGATATTAGAGTTGAGGCTACAAGTCGCGCCGCAATTCTATTGATTTCTCTATTAAACCGTAGCATATTTCAGTTTAAGCAAGGCCATATCATGACTTACTTTCATGTCCAGTATCTTAGCGTAATGCTGTGTGGTTTTAATATTGGTATGGCCTAACATTTTACTGACTGTTTCAATTGGTACATTATTGGATAATGTTACTGTGGTTGCGAAAGTGTGTCTTGCCAAATGAAATGTTAAATGCTTCACTACATCGGATAAGTCCGCTATTTCTTTTAAGTAGGCATTCATTTTTTGATTGCTTAAGACTGGCAGTAATAGACCCTTATTTTCACATTGCGGGTGCTCCCGATAACGGTTCAATATTTCTAAGGCTACTGGTAAAAGCGGTATTCTTGATGATGTGTCCGTTTTCTGCCTGCTGGTAAATATCCATTGTTCCCCATCCATACCTATACCAATCTCGCTTCGCTTCAGTTTTTTAACATCTGCATAGGACAGCCCGGTGTAACAGCAAAAAACAAAAACATCTCTTACCTGCTGTAAACGTTCAACACTTAATTTTTTATTGTTTGTTATCGCATCTAACTCCTGTTGTGTCAAATAAGTGCGCTCTTTAGCTTTTGCACTTGACTTGTAATTGAGAAAAGGATTTTGCTTTAGCCATCCATTAGCAAGGCAATGGTTGACAATTTTTTTCAGGTGCTTGATATATTTGGCTGCCGATACCCCGCTGATCTTACATTCAGCTTTCAAGTAAAACTCAAAGCCTGTAATAAAGGCATGGTTTAACTGGCTGATTTCAATATCGGTTTTGCCAAACTGATTTAATAAGTAACCTGTAAGATGTTTTTCAGAGGTATTATATCCTTTCAGGGTATTTGCCTCAAAACCGTTCCCGATCAATGCCTTTATTTTGGCATTATGCTCGGTAAACAATTGCATCAGGTAGTGGCTCTTTAGAGTTTTACCTGTAAATTGGTTCAGCAAGCTTTCGGTTGTTATGGTTTGGTTTGCATCAATCAACGCCTGGTGCGCATCTCTTACTTTGCTTTGCAGGCTGTCCAGGTAATTGTTAAGGGACTTGATTTCTTCTTTTGTACCGATGGCGCGCCCTGCATGGCTGTTCCATTTGGTTGGTTCGCATTCACGTCCGGCAGATATATCTGCACGTTTACCGTTAACCGTAATACGCATGTAGATAGGCATGGCACCACCTTTGTAGTTTTTTTGCTTTCTGATGTAAAAAAGCAGATGGAAATTAGTTTTCATAATACAAGCTTAAAAGTGAAACAAAAGTAAGTTTGTAGTCTGCCTTTATCAAGATGTTTATTAATTGAACAGGTTGATATTCAATTAATTATAAGCAATTCGGTGCGTAGTGTCTGACCATTGGGTTACGCACCGAATTACGCTCATTTTTGTTGCGATTTGGTGCATATTATGGTATTTTGATGCCAACAAAAAACCCTGCAAACTTTTGATTTGCAGGGTTTTAGCATCTTTTGGTATTGTTTTTTGTAGCCCGTAGGGGAATCGAACCCCTGTTTGAAGAATGAAAATCTCCTGTCCTAACCCCTAGACGAACGGGCCATTTTTAATGGTTTCCCTTATTTTGGGACTGCAAAGATATGCGTTTAGAAATAAAATTAAAAGAATCTTTTAAAAAAATATTTCTACCGGTTTTTTACAGCCCGGCCCGCCTACAAAAAGCAAACAAATGGCGTTTCTGATAGTATAAACTCATATCTTTATATAAACAGCTAAGCCGCTACCATGAAGCCAAAACAATACGATGCAATAATTATAGGTGCCGGGCAGGCGGGTTTACCCTTAGCTAAGAAGTTGGCAAACGCCGGTAAAAAGACTGCCCTAATAGAGCGTCGGTGGGTTGGAGGCACCTGCGTTAACGATGGCTGTACACCCACTAAAACCTGGGTGGCATCGGCCAAAGCAGCGTATATAGCAGCCAATAGTGGTCCGCTGGGCGTTCATATCAAAAGCTATAAGGTAGATATGACTGTTATCAAAAAGCGTAAAGACCATATAGTCATCCACGCTCGCAATGGCAGCACGGAGAATGCCGAAAAAACACCTAATCTGGATCTGATATTTGGAGAAGCGGCTTTTACCGGCGTTAAAACTGTAGCTGTAAAGCTTAAAGACGGAAGCGCTAAATTATTAAAGGCCGATTGGGTCTTTCTTAACGTGGGCGCCCGCACTTTCATTCCTGATATCCAGGGGCTGGATGAAATAGATTACCTGACGTCGACCACTATTTTAGAGCTGGACAAAGTGCCGGACAACTTGTTAGTTATCGGCGGTAATTATATAGGATTAGAGTTTGGACAGATGTTTAGGCGGTTTGGCAGTAAAGTGACGATCTTAGAAAGGTCGGCGCGGCTAATGCCACGCGAGGACGAGGATATATCAAACGAGGTGCGCAAAATTCTGGAACTTGAGAATATAGACGTGCAAACTGGCTCGCAAGCTGTTAAATTTAAGCAGGGCAAAAAAGGCAAAATCGCGGCGACCATCCAAAATGCGGGGCATAAAAAGAAAGTGAAATATACTCACGTGCTATTGGCCGTTGGCCGCGTGCCCAATACAGATAATCTTGGTCTGGACAAAACCGGTGTTAAGATTGACGATAAAGGCTACATCAAAGTAAATAATAAACTCGAAACCAACGTTAAAGGCATTTATGCTTTAGGCGATGTTAAAGGCGGGCCAGCGTTTACCCATATCTCTTATAATGATTACACCATCGTCTATCGCAATCTTATTGAAAAACAGAATCTCAATACTAATGACCGCCCAGTACCTTACTGTATGTTTACCGACCCGCAATTGGGCCGCATAGGTATCAGCGAGCAGGAAGCTGAAGAACAAAAACTCGACTATATTGTAGCTAAACTGCCAATGGCGCACGTAGCCCGAGCGGTTGAGACCGGCGATACCCGGGGGGTCATGAAGGCCATCATCGACAGAAAAACTAAAAAGATACTGGGCGCGGCCATATTAGGGCAGGAAGGCGGCGAGATCATGTCGGTGCTGCAGATGGCTGTTGAAGGCGGTATTACTTACGACAGGATACGCTATTGCGTTTTCGCTCATCCGCTGTATTCAGAGTCGCTCAATAACTTATTTATGCGCATCGAGGATCAATGATCAAGGTTGAACATTTAAGCAAGTCGTTTAATAAGACAAAGGCTGTCGACAACATTTCGTTCGAGGTAGCTGAGGGAGAGAATCTGGTCCTGCTGGGCACCAGCGGCTGCGGCAAGACGACGACACTTAAAATGATCAACCGTCTTATCGAGCCTGATCAGGGCAAAGTATTCATCCATGGACAAAATATTATGGATCAGCAGCCTGAAACCCTGCGGCGTGGTATTGGATATGTACTGCAAAACAACGGACTCTTTCCCCATTATACCGTAGCCGAGAATATTGCAGTAGTGCCCCAACTATTAAAATGGAACAAAAAGCAAACTCAACATCGCGTTAGCGAACTACTGGAAAAACTGCACTTGGATAAAAAGTACCTAAGTGTTTATCCTAATGAGCTAAGCGGCGGGCAGCAGCAGCGCGTAGGCCTGGCAAGGGCATTGGTAACCGACCCTGCGGTGTTATTGATGGATGAACCCTTCGGGGCACTTGATACCGTTACGCGTTCAAAAATTCAGGCAGAGTTTAAGGCGTTGGATGAGCTCAAACGCAAAACCATTATTATGGTGACGCACGATGTACAGGAGGCCTTTGAGCTGGGCGATCGCATTTGTTTAATGGACAAAGGAAAGATTGTTCAGAACGGTCTGCCCGGTGATCTGCTTTTTAAACCGGTTAATGCTTTTGTGCGCGACTTTTTGAAGGATCAGCGCCTGCAATTAGAGTTTAAGGCAATTAAACTGCGCGATATAATTGATTTGCGACCTAAAGGAGGCGTTTTTGAATTGCATGGGGAGGTGTTGTCCCAGAATATTTCTTTGTGGCATGTGTTAGAGGGGTTTAAATTTTCGAAGGCCGAGAATCTGCATATTATTGATCATTATAGTAAGAAAAAAACAGTACTTGGCTTTGAGGGCTTGATGACAGCATTTTATCAGTACAAAAAACGGCAGGCGCATGAATGAACAGCAACAAACACTATGGCAGTTCATGGCCCAGCAAAGCGATAAGCTGCTCATGCAAACGCTGCAGCACATTAGCTTGACGTTTATTTCGCTCATTATAGCGGTGCTGATTGGTTTACCCCTTGGTATATTCATTGCCCGCCGCAAAGCTTTTTCAGGCCCTGTGTTGGGCATTGCGGGCATTTTACAGACCATTCCAAGTATAGCGTTATTGGGCTTTATGATTCCGTTGTTAGGCATAGGCCCTAAGCCAGCTATCGTGGCCTTGCTGCTGTATGCTTTGCTACCTATTATTCGCAATACCTATACAGGCATAAGCTGTGTAGACGGCAGTGTTAAAGAGGCTGCTATAGCCATGGGAATGAGCGGGTGGCAATTGCTGTTTAAAGTAGAGCTGCCTTTGGCTATGCCGGTGATCTTGGCGGGTATCCGCACCGCTACGGTTATTAATGTGGGTGTGGCTACACTGGCTTCTTATATAGCCGCAGGTGGTTTGGGCGAGTTTATTTTTGGTGGAATATCGCTTAACAATACTAACATGATCCTGGCGGGGGCAATCCCGGCAGCTTTGCTAGCCATATTGTTTGATTTCCTGCTTTCGCTGCTTCAAAAGCTCAACCGAAAAAAATTAAAAATGGCGACCAGGGTATTACCGGCGGTGTTGGTGGTAATGGCTTGTTTTTATTTTGTCCCGTCGGCCTATGGCAGCAAACTGACCGCGGGTTTTACCCCTGAGTTTATGGGCCGCCAGGATGGCAATCTGGGCCTGCAAAGTAAATACGGATTGAAGATACACACGATTGTGATCAGCGATGCAGTAATGTATAAAGCCGCATTTGAGAAAGAGCTGGATGTCATCAGCGGCTACTCGACAGACGGACGGTTGAAAGCATACGACCTGGTGGTTTTGGACGATGATAAAAAGATCTTCCCTCCCTACTATGCCGCACCTATCGTGCGTGATGACGCCTTGAAGAAGTTTCCGGAACTGGAGCCTACACTTAATTTATTAGCCGGCAAAATAAATGATAGTATAATGACCGACTTAAACTATCGCACCGATTATCTTCACCAAAGCCCTGATCGGGTAGCCAAAGATTTTTTAGTGGCGCATCATTTATTAAAACCGGCAGGACGCGGCAGTGCGGGCATAGTACGCATTGGCTCTAAAATATTTGGAGAGCAGTATATCCTGGCTAGTATGTATAGTATGCTTATTAAGGGCTATACCAATTATGATGTGGCTACCAAAACCGGGCTGGGAGGCACTAAGATATGTTTTGATGCGCTTACTAATAACCAGATCGACCTGTATCCTGAATATACAGGTACCGGCTTGCTGGCAATTTTAAAGCCATCGCCACAGCAAATCAATGCAGTTACCGGTAACAAGGAAAAGACTTATAATTACGTAAAGTCGCAATTTGAAAAGCGTTACCAGATAAAATGGCTATACCCCATAGGTTTTAACAACGCTTATGCCTTGATGATGCGCAGAAAACAAGCGACTCAACTTGGTGTTAAAAGTATATCAGACTTGAAACAATACCTGGAAACCAAATAACTAATGGATTTATTAGATCGTTATTTTAGGGTCAGAAAGCATACGGAGGCTATTTGCAGTCGCCTGCAAACCGAGGACTATGTGGTGCAGCCTATAGTTGACGTCAGTCCGCCGAAATGGCATATTGGGCATACCACCTGGTTTTTCGAGACTTTTATTCTGAAGCCATACTTTATGGGCTACGAGGAATACGACCCTAATTTTAACTATGTATTTAACAGCTATTATGAAGCCGTAGGCAACCGGGTGATCCGCACCGACCGTGGCAACCTGAGCCGGCCGACAGTGATCGAAATCTACCGTTATCGTGAATACGTAGATGACGCCATGGCCGGTTTTTTATGCAAGGAGCCATCGGCCGATATACGCGAATTAATCGTCCTGGGGCTTAATCACGAAGAGCAGCACCAGGAGCTGTTATATACCGACATCAAATACATACTGGGGCATAATCCTTTATTTCCGGCTTATGATAGAAACTATGTATCGCCCAAAGTAAACCGAAGCGATGCCAGTTTTATAAAAATGGACGAGGGCGTTTATGAGATCGGTTTTAGCGGCGATGGCTTTTGTTTTGATAATGAGTTAAATCGTCATAAGGTATATTTAAGCAGCTATAAGATCAGCCCGAATCTGGTTACTAATGTCGAATATCTTGAGTTTATCAATGCCGACGGTTACCGCGATTTCCGCCACTGGCACGCCGACGGCTGGGATTGGGTAAGGAATAATAAAGTGGGGTCGCCGATGTACTGGCACATGATTGATGGCCAATGGCATGCCTATACTTTTCACGGCCTTGAGCCGCTTAAACTAAACGATCCGGTTTGCCATATCAGCTATTTTGAAGCCTATGCTTACGCCACCTGGAGAGGCCTGCGTCTGCCAACCGAGTTTGAATGGGAAGCTGCTGCAGCAAAATTTGAATGGGGCAAAGCCTGGGAGTGGACTGAAAGTGCCTATTTGCCATATCCGGGGTTTGTCAAGGCGCCGGGCGCCATAGGCGAATATAATGGTAAGTTTATGGTAAACCAGAAGGTTTTAAGGGGCGCTTCCGAGGTAACATCGTCAGGGCATAGTCGCAATACTTACCGTAATTTTTTCCAAACCAACTTACGCTGGCAGTTTACTGGCATAAGGCTTGCTAAATAGATACAAACCATTTACCTATATGAATCAACCTGCCGTGCAAACCAAAATAAGGCAAGCATCAAAAAAAACCGATACGTTTTATGCCGATGTAGTGAAGGGATTAAACGCTACGCCAAAACGTTTACAGTCTAAATATTTTTATGATGCCGCAGGCGACAAGATATTTCAGGAACTTATGGAGTGCCCTGAATATTATCCAACTAAATGCGAGCTGGATATATTCGCTAACAAAACGCCCGAACTGGCTAAAACCATTATTGGCGATGGCGGTGCCTTTGATTTGATTGAATTGGGCGCGGGCGATGCCACCAAGTCATCATACCTGTTAAGATATCTGCAAAAGGAAGAAGTTAATTTTACCTATCTGCCTATCGATATATCTGCCAACACCATCAACTACCTCACAGTGAAACTCCCGCTGGCTATTCCCGGCCTTAAAATGCAAGGACTGAATGGTGAGTATTTTGAGATGTTGAATAAGGCAGCATCGATATCTAAACGCCGTAAGGTGGTTTTATTTATGGGTTCAAACATTGGCAATATGCCGGTTAATGAAGCTACCGCATTTTGTGCCGAATTACGTAAACATTTATCGCCGGGCGATATGGCACTGATTGGGTTTGATCTTAAAAAATCGCCAAAAACCATACTCAATGCTTATAACGATTCAAAGGGTATTACCAAAAGGTTTAATTTGAACTTGCTGGAACGGATCAATAGCGAATTGGGAGCTGACTTTAACACCAACCAGTTTGATCATTATGCTACCTATGATCCCGAAACGGGTGCCTGCAAAAGTTACCTCATAAGCTTACAAGATCAATTGGTGCATATTGGTAAAGAAACCATCCGTTTTATAAGGGATGAATATATTTACATGGAGATATCGCAAAAGTTCACTGTAATGCAAACCGACCAAATGGCGGCTAATGCCGGATTTAAACCGCTCAGCAGATTATTTGACAACAAGAAATGGTTTTTAGATGCAATATGGGTAGCTGAATAAATTATTGAGCCGCATAAACCACAGGAGCTCCAACATGTTTAGGCTGCGCTTTTATTTTGCCGAAATGCGGACAACCGCAATCTTTTTTAAAGATACCGCATGATGTAGCGCTTAACAGCGCGGCAAGGCCTAACAGAATAAATCGACTTTTGAACATATTTACAAATCCAATATACTAAGATACAATAATCGCGATAGTTTGCGGGGAGTTTCGCATTCAAACGCAGGTTTGTTAGTTAACGTATCTGCTTTACAAAATGTTACAAACAAATAAGGCTCACCATTTGGCAAGCCTTTATGTTTTAGAATTAATACTAGAGTTATGCACCAACCAAGGCCTTATAATCATCTGCAGATAACAGGCCATCTACATCGGCAGGATTGGCTACAATAACTTTTACCATCCAGCCTTCGCCAAATGGGTCTGAGTTTACCAGCTCAGGCTGGTTATCTAAAGCTTGGTTAATTTCGGTAACGGTACCGGTAACAGGCATAAACAAATCGGACACAGTTTTAACTGCTTCAACCGTACCAAAAACCGCTTCTTTGCCCACTTCTTTACCTACCGAGTTAATATCCACATAAACAATATCACCTAATTCGCCCTGGGCAAATTCGGTGATGCCAATGGTAGCAACGTTACCATCTAATTTAACCCATTCGTGGTCTTTCGTATATTTCAGTTCAGCAGGAAAATTCATGTTGTTAATTTTTATATCCAAAAATAATAAAAGTTTACGCACCGCGGCATATTTCGTCCAAGAATTGTATTTTTAGTAAAATTCCATTTCAGCATTCGGAATGAGATTGCTGCCAATTAGTAAATCTGGTTATGAATAAAAAACTATTGCTTGCTCTATTTACAGCCTGGGCGCTACAGGCTTGCCATGGCAAGGATGAGCAGGCCGACAATGACGCCATAGTGGCTAACGCCGATACTTCTAAAAATTCAAGCATCGTCGTTGGTAAAGGCGACAACCAGTTTGTAACCGATATGGCCGAGGCCTGTCTGATTGGGATCAAAATAGGCAATATGGCCAGGCAAAAAGGGTCGGACAAGCGGGTAAGAAATTTTGGGGCGATGATGGTGAAGGACCTGACTAAAGGCCACCGCCGTTTAGATTCGCTTGCAAGGATAAAAAAAATCCGGCTTCCTGATTCTGTTAGTTGGAATAATGAAGTGTCAATCGCGCAATTAGCAAAAAAAACAGGTAGGGATTTTGACCGCGCTTATCTTGAAAAAATGAGCCATGACTATAAAAATGCGCTTTTGCAATTTCAGCAAACCGCTAAATCTGCTTATGATCCACAGATTAAGGAATTCGCAAATCATAACCTGATGACCGTTCAGCGACATCTGGATTTGATTGATGCGATAAACTCTACACTGAAATAATCAGCTATTTCAACGTATTTTTTGCATAAGCTTGGTTAAAACCATAATTTGGCACAGCATTACAGCAAGCTACATGGCATCACCTATAGTTACCGGTTTATTGGCTTACGGCATGTCGGGCCGGATATTTCACGCGCCGTTCCTGAGCACCAATCCGCAGTTTAAATTAAAAGCGGTGGTTGAGCGGCATCAGAAAAAAATGACCGCGCATTACCCGGATATTGTGAGTTATAATTCGGTTGAAGAGATTTTAAAAGATGACGAGATCGAGCTGATCATTGTCAATACACCAAACTTCACTCATTTCGATTTTGCAAAACAGGCGCTGCATTCAGGTAAGCACGTACTGATTGAAAAACCGGCAGCAGGTAACGTCGCCGAGCTACAGGGGTTATTTGATGTGGCGCGCAGCGTTGGTAAACAGGTGTTTTGCTATCAAAACCGCCGTTGGGACAGCGATTTTATGTCGCTTAAAGAGGTGATCGATAGTGGTCGTCTGGGTAAGCTTACCGAGGTAACTTTACGGTATGATCGTTACAAACCTGCATTAAACCCCAAACCTTTTAAAGAAACCAAAGAAACACCAATAAACGGCATAGTATACGAACTTGGCCCCCACTTGATAGACCAGGCTATATACTTGTTTGGTAAACCGCTTAAGTTTGAAAAACTAATTACCATACAACGTGAGCTTTCTGTTGTGCCCGATTATCTGAACTTCCGCCTTACTTACCCCGGCGGGTTGGTGGTATATTTAACCTCGGGACTTTTAATAGCCGATCCGCTGCCGGCGTTTGTAGCGCATGGTAGTATTGGTAGTTATAGCAAATATCGCTGCGATGTACAAGAAACCCAATTAGATAAAGGTATATTACCCACAGATGAAGCTTATGGTGTTGAACCAGCCGGTATGGAGGGTAAGCTGGTAACTGTTGGCCCTGATGGCGAGAAGAATATCGAGTTTATGCAATCATTAAAAGGGGATTATTCAAAATTATTTTACGCGGTATATCATTCTATCCGTGAAAACGCGTTATATCCGATAACAGAAGAACATATGGCCTGGCAAATGGAAATGCTGGAAGCCTGATAGATTATAGACACATGAAAAAACTGATCTTATTTTTTAGCCTGATTATAGCTGTATTAAGCTGCAATGCACAGAACGAAAGTCCCGGCTCGGCCTTACCGCCATACCGGATCTTAAAAACCGACAGCACCTGGGCTACTCCGGCAAATTTGAAACACCGCCGCACAGTCTTGATCTATTTCTCGCCCGATTGCCCGCATTGCCAGCACCTGACTATGGAAATGCGCGAAAAAATGAAACAATTCGGTGATACCCAGATTGTCATGATCACCTGGTCTAACAACTACGACATCAGGGCGATTAAAAGCTTTGTGAAAGAATTTAATTTGACAAAATATCGCAATATCATTGTAGGCACGGAAGGGTATACCTATCTGGTTCAAAGATATTATAAGATAGAAACTACGCCTTATATCGCCGTTTTCAATGCCAATGGTAAACTGTCAAAGGCTTTCCGTAAAGCGCCCGAGAAAGTCGACACACTAATTAGAGCTGTAAAAGCTGCGAAGAGTTAGGGCACTCATCCTTTACCTTCATAAAAATCTTTAACCGCACGGGCTCCGCCGGCAATGTTTGGGAGTTTCATCTCTGAATATTTACGGGCGAAGATAATGCCCTGCGCACCTGATTTTAAGGCTGTCATAGTGGATCGGTAGGCATCTTCGGGCGTGGTTTGTTTATTTTTGGCGGTATTAGGGATATCGATATCCAAACCCGCGTAGATCTTACACTTACCTTGTACGCTGTCCAGTGCGCGTTTGGTTTCTTTAGCTATATAGTCCTGTGGCATGCCGTCGCGGCCCAGGGTGGCCAGATCCATATCCTCATAGTTCATGAAGCGGTTATTCAGTTTCAAATACTCCTCTTTTGAAAGATCGCCAAAAACCGTTGAAGCATTTGAGTTGATATAACCGGCATAGCGCGAGCCGCCTACGATGTTATAAATAACCGGTTTGATAAAATCGGCATAAGCCAAACGCTCATAAGGCATCTCGGCCTTGGTAAATGGGCTTAAACTATTAGAGTGCCAGATATGGAAGCCCGCCTGAATATTCGGCTTAACAGCTTTGGCCGAATCATATACATTACGATAAGTAGCATGATTAGCAGCCGTCCACAATCTCTCATAAGCCAGTATTTCGGGGTAATCGGTCATAATGCGCCAAAATGCTGCAAAGTAACCATCGACAGGGCGCTCACGCATGGTAGACTTCTTTGTAAAATCCACAAGTTTATGATAGCCCTCTAAAGCACGTTCAACATCTATCCCCTGCTCTTTCGCAGCTTTGCGGTGATATTTGCAAAAGCAGGTAATCCTTGCCGAGGGCCGCTCGCCTCTAAATGGCGCTATAGCGTTATTGAACGGCCCTTGCCGCTCCGAGCTCCACATCACCCCATCTATATCATAGCTTGAGCAAATGTCCATGGTCATACCGCTGACAAAATTGATATAATCGGGATTAAGGTCGCAGCAGCTTTCTACATGCTGGCCGTATATGCCTGTCTCCTGTACTTCTGCAATATGGGGCGTGCTTTTATGCCAGGTGAAACTATCCTGGTTAAAAACGTAGGTTTTTAGTCCGCGCTTTTTAGCTTCAGGTAATACGGCAGCCAGCATATCCCAGTCGCCATGATCGGGTGCTTTGGTGTCTTTGAGAATAGTGTTTTTATAAAACTGCGGGTGCGGTGTCGCAAAGTTGCCACCTATAAGGTTCAGGTATTCCTGCTTACCGTGATCAGGAAATGGATAGCCTGCTATTTGTCTGCCGGCGATGCCACTGTCATAAGTAAAGGTCGCCAAAAATAAGGTATTGATTGGGCCGGCGGCCTGTATATTATCAAGCACCTGGTTGACGCCTTCGTCAATAAACGATATGGCCCCTACCTGTATGCCGATAACGTTGTCTATTTTAGCTTCCGGCGCCGCGTAGGCCGGTTTAGCCAGTACAGAGGGTATCATTGCAGCCGCGCCCAGCGCCAGTCCTCCCTGTACAAAATCGCGGCGCGACATTTCGCCTTTAATCTCTTTTTCCATAATCGATCTTATGTTTGATGGTTTTAAAAAATCAATTGGCGACACAGTCTTGCACCTGCCAGATCTTACCGTCGGTCTTAGCCCAGATGTACAGCACATTGTCCTCACCCTGCCCAAACCGGATATCGGCTTTCTTATTTTTCACCATATCTATAAAGGTCGACTTCTGATCGCCGAACTGCAGATCAAATTCTCTGATCACTGATTGTTTGCCCAATTTCAGGTCGGCATAATCCACATAAAAAATGCGGACCTTAACAATATCGCCGAAAATATATTTACCCTTTAACAGTGGTATATTGCCTGTATAAACAAACCCGCCCGATATGGAGTTCCCCTCATCATGATCATACTCTGCCACCGGGTAAGTATACTTGGGGTCATCGTGTGCAGGCAGATTGTACACACCACTTTTCTTGCCGCTAAATACCATTCTGAAAGTACCCTCTCGATATGGCCACCCATAATCAAATCCCGGCTTCAGGATATTGATCTCTTCCTGGTTATTAAACCCAATCTCTGATACTAAGATCTTGCCATCTGGTGCCCAGCTTATGCGGTTAGGATTGCGGAAACCGCGGGCATAAACTTCGCCCAATGTATTGGGGTCGCTGTCATGTGCCCATGGATTAGTTGGTACAATACCGTATTTTCCATTCTTGCTATTATGGCCCATCGGGTTTATTCGTAATACAGAGGCACGTATTTGCGTTGTGTTATCGCATAATTGCGGAAAGCGATATTCTGCCGAGCCGCCATCGCCAATATCAATATACAACAAGCCATAGTCGGGCGAGCCGGGCTTAGCTTGCGGATTAAAGATAATCTGTTGCATACCATGCATAGGCGAGGGCATGTTTACCCTGAAAAGCTCCCGTGGCGTAGCTTCAAACGTGGAGGCGGTTGGGTCCTTTACCTTCCACTCGGTTACTATCCATTGCAACGCGACAGGTATCGAGTCGGCATACGCAAAGTCAGCAGGAGCCGAATTTTTCTTTTCGGTATGTGTAGTGTATAGCAAGCCATTCTTATAAAATTCCGGATGGAAGGCATAACTACCCCAGCCGCTACCCAGGCCAGGTTCACTGATAAAGTTTGGCTTTTCTTTGGCCATATCCATTACGGTTATAAATTGACGATTCATAATCTCATATAACTTTCCGCGTAAGTCGAGCATGAATAAGCGGTTGCCTTTAGGGCCTTTTAATACCAGTGTTTGGTTAATGCGAGTAACCGGGTTTTTGGCCGACGTTGCCGGCGCGGTGGTAAACTCTTGCAGTTTTAAAGTCATGCCGGCTTTGGCAATCTTTTGAGGCTGAGGGTTAGTTACAGGCGTACCCAGATCGCCGAGATCTTTTTCAATTTCAATTACCTTTTTATGGGTATTAATAAACGACAGAATTGCATTCAGATCAGCGGCTTTGAGCTCGGGATGCGCGGGCATAGGCACTTTATTAAATTCATTGAAACGAGCCACTGCGCGTTTGTTGCCGCTTTTAACCAAAGCCTGTGAGTTAACTATAAACTTGCCCAGATAAGCATATGAAGCCTCGGCAGTAACCCCACTCAGATCGGGGCCGATACCCCGTTGACGAAAATTATGGCACTCTGAACAATTTTTCTGGAACAGTTCATCTCCTTTTTCAACAACTTGTTTATTGGTTGAATATGTTGTTGATCTGTTTTGTGCTTGGAGGTTACTGCTTGCCAGTAAAGCTATGCCGGCGAGCGCATAACCTACTACCGGCCGCAATAAGCCGTTTATCTTGTAAATCATAAAAAGGTTGTTGTTAATTGGAGTTGATCTTTACAACTAATATAGATAACTGTATGCAGTTTCGGGAAATAAGTATCAAATTAGATACAAAAACAATCTTCAGAACATGTGGCTCAGGTTAAGTACAACATATTCGGTCAGCGGTTACTATGCTTGACGGGCTCTTATTTAAACGTTATCAATAACTCGCATTTCCAGCAACTTGATCAGATTTTTTTGGTTAATTTACAAATATTAACGTACTCCGATTTCTATTTGCCTTAAGTTACAACTTAACAATACTGATATTTTAGTTTAAAAAGACGAATTGCAGTTGTTTAACTTTGCAATATATCCTCGATATACATATGGCAACACCACGGCAACAAACATCAAAAACCAAAATCCGTAACGGCGGCAAGGCCAGGGCCATAAAACCAAAACCGTTTCCGATAGTAGCAATAGGTGGCTCTGCGGGCTCTTTTCAGTCGCTTGAAAAGTTTTTTACCCACATGCCTTCCGATAGCGGAATGGCCTTTATTGTTGTCATGCATCTGGACAACAACCATCAGGGAATTGCTGAGCTTATTCAAAATTATACACCAATGGAGGTGATTCAGGCAGAAGACGGCATGCCGGTAGAGCCCAATACCGTGTATACAATACCCCCTAATAAGGATATGGGCGTTCATAATCGCAAGTTGCTTTTGCTGCCGCCTGCGCATCCTAAGGGGTATCGTTTACCTATTGATTATTTTTTGCAAAGTCTCGCGGAAGATCAATGGAATAAGGCCGTTGCTGTTATCTTTTCAGGCATGGGTTCTGATGGTGAGACCGGCATTCGGATGATCAAAGAAAAGCTTGGTATGGCTATGGTGCAAGACCCGGAAACCGCTCTATACGATAGTATGCCAAGGGCAAGCATAGAAACAAATCTTGTAGATTATGTGCTGTCGCCAGAGGAAATGCCGATCAAGCTAATCCAATATTTAAATCATCCGGCTATATCTGAGGTGACTAACGAACAACTAAAGTCGGATACAAAGGAAGCTAATGCTATTCAAAAAATCCTGATGCTTTTGCGATCTCATACAGGCCATGATTTTGCTCATTATAAAAAGAATACGATCACCAGAAGAATTGATCGCCGTTTAGCTTTTCATCAGCTGCCTGATTATGGTCATTACATCAATTTTTTACGAGAGAACCCTCAGGAAATTGATGTACTGTTTAACGAACTGCTTATCGGAGTAACTAAATTTTTCAGGGATGCACACGCCTTCGACTCGTTAAAAGAAAAATTATTTAAGCTGTTGAGCCACAAAACAGACGGCGATCCGATACGAGTTTGGGTAGCAGGATGCTCTACCGGCGAAGAAGCATACTCAGTAGCAATCCTGATCATGGAATATTTTGAGCATACCAGGCTAAAAAAGCTGCCAAAGGTGCAAATATTTTCAACAGACCTGGATATGGAAGCCATTGAACACGCGCGGGTGGGCATCTATTATGAAAATATTATTGCGGATGTTTCGCCCGAAAGACTTAATTCTTTTTTTATTAAAAAAGATGATACCTATTCGGTTAGGAAAGAACTGCGCGAAATGATTGTATTTGCACAACATAATCTAATCAAAGACGCTCCGTTTACCCGTCTTGACCTGCTTTGTTGTCGTAACGTTATGATTTACCTGACAGCGGAGTTGCAGAAAAAGATCATTCCGATTTTTCATTACTCATTAAACAACCGTGGCATCTTATTCATGGGGCCGGCAGAAACTATCGGCGGGTTTAGCGAGATGTTTAATCCAATTGATCCTAAATGGAAATTATTTGAGCGTAAGGAAGGTTCGGCGGCTATCAATAAAATGATCGATTTTCCTTTTAACGTAACCAAGCAGTCGTTAACTATAAGTAAAGTAGAGGAGGGCGCAAAGAATATTAAAAAGAAAACCCTGGCCGAAAGCTTTAACAAAATCTTACTGGAAACCTATACGCCAGCTTCTATATTGATTAATGACAAAGGTGACATCCTTTACATTAACGGCCGAACCGGAAAGTTCCTTGAACTCAATTCGGGCGAGGCTGTTATGAACATTTACCAAATGGCAAAGGAAGAATTGAGATATGCTATGAGTAATGCCATTCATCAGGCACGTACACAGAAAGCAATTATTCAAATCAATGATATCAAAGTTAAAGAAGAAGATCATGTAAGATTAGTTGATATTAAGGTAAACCCTTTGCAGGAGACAGCCCTTCAGGGCTTGATTCTGATTATTTTTGAGGATAAAGGCATTCTGAAAAAGCAAAAACGTAATATTAAAAAGCTGAAAGACCCCGAGCAAAAAGCAGCTATGGAGGAACTTGAAAAAGAGTTACTATATACCAAGCAACAATTGCATACGACGATCGAGCAAATGGAAACTTCGTTAGAAGAACTTAAATCAACTAACGAAGAACTGCAAAGCACTAACGAAGAGTTACAAAGCACCAACGAAGAATCGCTGACGACAAAAGAAGAAATGCAGTCGTTAAACGAAGAATTGATGACCATCAACGTACAGTTTCAGGCAAAGGCAGATGAATTGACTCAGCTAAATAATGACATGAAGAATTTGCTTGATAATACGGAAATAGGGACTATATTCTTAGATAATGAACTTGTTATATTGCGTTTTACACCACAGGTAAAAAAGCTATTCAACGTTATCGCTACAGATGTCGGGCGTTCAATTACTGACATCGCATTTAATTTTGATTATCCGAATCTCGAAGAAACCATCAGACAGGTAACTGAGACATTAGTTGCAAAAGAAGCCGAAATTAAAACCAAGAAAAATGAATGGTATAATTTGCGCATAATGCCTTACCGCACACTTGATAATTTCATTAACGGTGCTGTGCTGACGTTTACCAAGATCACTCTGCTTAAATCAATGGAACATAAACTCAACACCTTAAACGAATATGCCGAAAGCATTGTAAATGCTTTTCCGCAGCCTGCACTGATGTTGGATAAAAACTTAAATGTATCAACGGTAAACAAAATGTTTTATGATTACTTTAAAATCAAACAAAACCAATTTACCGGTATGGCCTTTTCTGCCATATTGCACGAAATCTGGAAAACTGCGGAATTAGATAAAATGATCAAGAAGTTGGATCAGGACATCAGCATGACCATTGAGCAAGAGTTTCCGCGCATTGGGCGAAAAAAGCTTGAAGTAACTGCACGACCCTCCATTGATAAGGAGACAAATAAACCTTTACAAGTATTGATTATTCTTACGGAGCTAAAATAGAACTGTTTTGTTATTTATAGCTGTATTTATCATATTTATAAGTATTTACCGCAAATAAGTTAAGTATTAGTTCAGTAAACCAAGTTCATAATTGTTGGTTTTAAATTAAAGTTAATTACATACCGACAATGACAAATGTTCTTATTGCCGAAGATCACGGCGTCGTTCGCGCCGGATTATTTCAAGTATTGACAGCAGATTGCGATATCTGTGTTATCGGAATGGCAGAAAATGGTCAGCGTGCACTGGAGTTACTGGCATCGGGCATTCAGACAGATATTTTATTAACAGATTTGCATCTTGGCGATATGAGCGGCATTGAACTTGCTCAGAAGGTTCACCTAACTAATCCGGAGATAAAGAGCATGATACTGACGATGGAAACTGACGAGCGATATCTTTCAGAAGCCTTTCGTGCCGGAATAAAAGGTTTCTTACTTAAAGGAACCAGTGTGGATGAATTACTTTATGGAATAAAAAAGGTCAATCAAAACCGTTTTTTTATCTGTACAGAACTTACCGAACGGCTGAGTAAACGATTAACACGCGATAACACCCGCCGGCAGCAGGCTTATACTGCCATTGAGCTTTCGGGCCGAGAGACAGAAATTTTAGAATTGTTGTCCGATGGCTATACCAACGCCGAGATAGCGGATAAACTGTTTACCAGCCGACGAACCGTTGAAGGTCATCGCCAATCTTTACTTAATAAAACGGGTGTTCGTAATACTCCTGAATTAATTAAGTTTGCCATGATGCAGGGATTGCTTGAAATGCCCGCTGCCAATTAAATTATTACCATCTATTAATGCCCATCTACTTCACATTGAAACGGATTGATTGCAATTGTTCTGAGTTGGGGCCAATCATCAGGTTAAAGTCACCCGGCTCATAGGCGTATTTGTTTTGCAGGGTATAAAACTTCAGACCATTAGTGTAATCGTAAACGAAACCGTTTGCGAAGCGCCCGCTTTGAGGGGTATCTGGCAGAAGTTTTTTTAACTCTTTTAACGGACGGATTACTGAGGCTACCGGGTCTCTGATATAAAGTTGTACCGTTTCGATACTATCAGTAGATTACATGGCATATTGCCTAATATACTGCGATTAAAAACGAAGTAGTGGTTCTTCATAATCAGGTAGTTATCGCAAATAGCTTTCTGTCATGGAGAAGCTCAACAGCATTGAAGGGATATTATAAGCAATTGGTTAACTTTAGATTATTGCTTCATGATGAAGCAACTGCAAATGTATTGAAGTAAACAAATTAGTTTTCTGAACTGTTAGTCACTATTGGTGATTGTAGCTATAATATAAGCAAATGAGAAATAACACGCTTACACTTTTACGGCAAAAGGCTGAAAACATTTTGGCTGAACACAAGCCGGCCGATACGCGGGCTACGCAGCTGGAAGTTAATAAGTTATTTCACGAGTTGCAGGTTTATCAGCTTGAGTTGGAAATGCAAGTAGAGGAATTAAGAAATATCACCATTGAGCTTGAAACCCAAAAAAAGAAATTTCAACACCTTTTTAATGCGGCGCCTGTTGGTTATCTGATTGTCAATAAACATGGTATCATCAGAGATACCAATAAAATGGTTGTTAAATTGTTAAAACAGGATAAGCAAATGCTGCTATCCAAACCTTTAAGCACGTTTATTCATTTTGACGACATCGAATTGTTTTACATGTTTTTGCGTCATCTGATGAAAGTACGGATACCGCAACAATGTACTGTGAGGATCAGGGTCGACAATGCTAATTGCCTGACAGTAAGGCTTTCGGCAATTTCTTTAGATCTGGATGAATCTGATTCGTATTGTTATATCACGTTAACTGATATTACTGAAAGTGAACAAGCGCAGGAAAAATTACAGGAGGCAAACCGCCGGCTGGAATTGGCGCTTGATGCCTCGGGAACAGGTATTTGGGAGGTCGATATTCGTACCGGGGGCATTGTTCTTGATCAAGATTCACAGCGTTTACTGGATGTGCGCCCGTTTGGTTTTAAAGGTAACCTTGACGGTTTACTGGAACTAATTCATCCTGCGGATCGCGACAAATTTCAGGAAGAACTGCGCTACTCAATTACGGCGGGATGTAATTTTAACCAGGTTTTCCGCAATTTTTCGACCGCCGAAAATTTATGCTATTTCCAGGCACGTGCAAAACGAATAGATACTGACTACCATAAGTTTATAGGCACGATTACTAATGTCACAGAAAAAATGAAATTAGAAGAAGAAGCGCGTGCCCTTAAAGAAAAGCAACAACAGGCAGTTATTGCAGCTACAATTGATGCTGAGGAAAAAGAAAGAAAGCGGGTAAGTGAAGCGTTGCATAACGGTATCGGTCAGTTACTTTACGGGCTGAAGTTAAGCCTTGGCCCCATACAAAACACCCAACCTGAAATATTCAAACAAATTAATCAATTATTAACGCAGGCTATTCACGATACACGAAATATCTCACATGAACTGGCCCCCGGCACATTGGTAGATTTTGGGTTGAAAGCTGCCCTTGAAGAAATGGCAGGGCGGTTTGCTGGACAGGTGCACTTTAATTTACAAGTACTTGGTATCTCTGCAAAAAGCGACCGGAATTTGCTGTTGAGTATTTATAGAATAGTACAAGAATTAGTTAACAATAGCCTTCGGCATGGCAAAGCAGATGCCCTGAAAATAGGTATTGAAAGAACAAAAAAAGCCATTACCATTGAGGTAACCGACAACGGGTGCGGATTTGGAGCAAATGCAGGAGAACGATTCGGAAATGGACTGGCAGGTATAAAAAACCGGCTTTTGGTTTACAACGGCAGCTTGGATATAAAGTCAACAGCCGGAGCAGGAGCCTCTGTTAAAATTGTACTCAAACAGTTTCCTGTATAGTTTGGTTATAAACTAATGAAAGAACCAGCGCATATCATCGTAGTCGGTGCTTCTGCCGGCGGATTAAAAGCTATTGCAGCGCTGCTAACCGCTATTCAGGATGTAGAAGATGCGGCAATTTTTATTGTTTTACACGTAGCCAAAAGTTCGTCAGGGAGCATTCTTACAAATTTGCTACAAAAAAAGACTAAGCTCAACTGTAATTTGGCGATGGACGGACAAAGGATAGAACCAGGGTCTGTCTACGTAGCACGACCCGATTATCATTTAATTATTAAGCCGGGCTATATACAACTGATTAATGGACCCCGGGAAAATAGATGGAGGCCGTCTATTGACGTTCTTTTTCGCTCTGCAGCGGTTGCCTATAATTCGAGAGTAACCGGAATAATTTTGACTGGTTTGCTGGATGATGGCACTGCCGGCATGGTAGCAATTAAACGATGTGGCGGGACCTGCATTGTACAAGAGCCAGACGAGGCAGAGTTTCAAGATATGCCGTCAAACGTATTGCAGCGGGTGGATGTCGATTATCGCGTTCCGATAACAGACATTGGTTATATCTTGAATGATATGTTTTCTAAGTCTGAAAAGCCTTCGGTAAAAGTGCCCCAGGATCTTTTGTTAGAAGCAGGAATGACTGAAAACATGAAAAGCCAAATAAACGACCTTGAAAAAATAGGGACGCATAGCAATTACACTTGTCCTGAATGCGGAGGCGGTTTATGGTCAATAGATAATGACCCGATAAAGCGCTATCGCTGTTTTACCGGGCACGTATTTACCCAGGGGTTACTTCTAGAACAGCAATCAGAACATGTAGAAGAGTCGTTATGGGCCTCGATTCGTATGATGGAAGAAAAGCGGGACCTTTTACTTACAACCGCGCACAATTACCAGCTAATAGGGAATGAGGCAATGTCGAACAATAAGCGAACAGAGGCCGACATTATAGAAAGTCATATAAGTCAAATAAAGGGATTAATTCAATCTTTAAAGGAGAACTATAATGAAAAGGAGCTGAACTGAAAGCGCAACCAAAATTGAATGCCCTGCTTATTTAAAGTACTATGGCAAAGCGCTAACAGCAAGATAATCTTAAGATGTTACTAAAAAAATAAGCCCTGTAAATATTTCGTTTACAGGGCTTTTAACTTTTGATTTAGCGGAATGGACGGGACTCGAACCCGCGACCCCATGCGTGACAGGCATGTATTCTAACCAGCTGAACTACCACTCCGTTTGGGAATGCAAATATACGCTTCGTTTTTTATTGCACAAGCTATTTTTTTAAAAAGTTTTTAAATCGCAAATAATCACCGCCTTACGTTTTTAATTAAACTTTATACAGTTTGCGGCTGTGAACCGGTTTTTTTGGAATGTTGTATGCCTAACCGCACACCTTGTGTATGTAAAAGCAGAATAGTGTACTGTTTTTACATCAAACATTAGGCAGATTGTTAGTAAATCCCCCGAAAAAAGCCAGATAAGGAGACATCAAAGTAGTAGCAAACCTTGCGCAAAGTTTCGATCCGAATATCAATTTTGCCCGACTCAAGACGAGCAATATTAATATTGGTGTCAGAATAAAATTTTTCCTGTGTAACCTGATTTTGCCTGCGAAGACGCTTAATTTGAAGCGAAATTTTACGTTTAAAGGCGTTGTCAGAGTTGTCAAGGTATTCAAAATCAGTTAACAGCATAGCATTTTGGCAATTGTAAGGTTACTAATAAAATTATGCTTTTAGTTTCTATAACGCTAAAATAAAAGTAAATTAAATAATTTTTATTTTCAAATTCTGACGAATAAGTCATTGCCAGTTCGGTTCAATGGCAATACATTTGTTCAGTACTAATCGCCCTGCATAATTACCTATGAAAAACAGGCGTGTATATTAAAGTGAATTCTCAGACACCCAAGCTGAGGTTTTTTGTTCTTTGTTTTGGGTTTAATCAATAGTTTAAATTAATTAGGGGAAAGGGAGCTTCAAAAGGGCTCTCTTTTTTTGCTCCAATTTTTTGCTATGCATGCATAATAAATTATATTTATATTTTAATCTTAAGTTATGTACTTCCAACCATCCGAAGAACATTTAATGGTACGTCGGGCAGCCCGCGACTTTGCGCTGAATGAACTGAAGCCCGGCGTAATTGAGCGCGATGAGCTTCAAATGTTTCCGATTGAACAAATTAAAATGATGGGTGAGCTGGGTTTTATGGGGATGATGGTTTCACCGCAATATGGGGGCAGCGGTATGGATGCTATTTCGTATATATTGGTCATAGAAGAGCTTTCAAAAATTGATGCCTCTGCAGCTGTGGTAATGTCTGTGAACAATTCTTTGGTATGTTATGGATTGGAAAAATATGCGGCTGAATCTCAAAAGCAAAAGTATTTGCGCCGATTAGCTAAGGGGGAAGTAATAGGTGCGTTTTGCCTGTCTGAACCAGAGGCAGGATCGGATGCCACAGCACTATCGACTATGGCTATCGACATGGGAGATCATTACCTTTTAAATGGCACTAAAAATTGGATAACCAATGGCAATTCGGCATCAATTTATTTGGTCATTGCACAAAGCAATCCCAATAAACGGCATAAAGGTATCAATGCGTTTATAGTTGAAAAAGGCATGCCGGGCTTTGTTGTTGGCTCAAAAGAAAATAAGATGGGTATCCGTGGCTCAGATACACATTCACTTCATTTCAACGATGTGAAAGTTCCGAAAGAAAACCGGATAGGCGAGGATGGCTCTGGCTTCAGATTTGCGATGCGTGTTTTAGAAGCAGGTCGCATCGGTATAGCAGCACAGGCTTTAGGTATTGCGTCGGGGGCGTATGAGCTGGCTTTAAATTATACCAAAGAACGTAAGGCTTTCGGCAAATCTTTGGCCGATGTGCAGGCCATTCAATTTAAACTGGCCGATATGGCAACCAATATAGAAGCTGCGCGATTACTGTGTTTAAAAGCGGCGTGGCTGAAAGATAACAGCCTGCCTTATGCACAGGCCAGTTCAATAGCTAAGCTTTTCGCATCGGAAACAGCGATGAAAACTACAACCGAAGCCGTACAGATACATGGCGGTTATGGGTATGTGAAAGAATACCATGTTGAGCGGCTAATGCGCGATGCAAAAGTAACCCAGATTTATGAAGGCACATCAGAAATTCAACGCATTGTCATATCACGCTCCGTGCTCAGGTAAGCTGCCTGTTTTTATTTAATTTTGATCAGCATCAAATTATCACCATGAAAATCAGATTATTCTTAGGCCTTGCAATATGGGCTTTGACATATTTTGTATCCAGCGCTCAGTCGTTATTAAAAACCGGCGTTTGGCGCGGCGTCACTAAAACGGCAACCGGCGTAGAAATTCCGTTTAATTTTGAAGTAGCAAATAGCGGCAGGCAAACGCAGCTGGCTATAATTAATGGTTCTGAACGGTTCAGGATAACCGATGTAAAATATCAAGCCGACTCTATATTTATACACATGCCCCTTTTTGACTCACAGTTCAGGTTAAAACACACACATGGTAAACTGACCGGCCGTTGGATAAAGAATCTGGGTGCCAAACTGGTAGCCATGGGTTTTGAGGCTACACCAAATACCAGCTGGAGATTTAAAACTCCCGAAAAACCTGCCGTAAATATTACCGGACGCTGGTCGGTCCCTTTTGTGAGCGATGGAAAGACCGATTTAACTGTGGGTGAATTTAAACAGGTCGGCGCCAAAGTTACCGGAACGTTTCTGTCAACCACCGGCGACTATCGTTTTTTGGAGGGCGTGGTTACCGGGAATAATTTATACTTATCGGCTTTTGATGGTGGGCATGATTACTTGTTTACTGCTAAAGTAAACGGCAGTAAAATAACCGGCGGCAAGTTTTACGCCGGCCTTACCAGCGTGGATCACTGGAGCGGCGTAAAAAATGCAAACGCCAAACTCCCGGACGCTTACACGCTTACCGCCCTTAAACCCGGTTATAAAAAACTGGCTTTTACTTTTAAAGACCTGAACGGCCAAAAGGTATCGTTAACCGATAGCCGCTTTAGAAATAAAGTAGTCATTGTGCAGATATTAGGATCGTGGTGCCCTAATTGTATGGATGAAACAGCGTACCTGGTTGATTATTATAAAAGATTTCATGCTAAAGGTGTTGAAGTAGTGGGCCTGGCTTATGAACGCACTGCTGATTTTGCTAACTCTCAGCGTACAGTTAAACAGCTAAAAGGGCGGTTCAATATTCAGTATCCGTTACTGATCACCGGCTATACGCCGTCAGCGGGCGACCCGGCTAAGAGCCTGCCAATGCTGGCTAAAGTGGTAGGCTTTCCTACAACCATTATTATCGACAAAAAAGGCGACGTACGCAAAATACACACTGGCTTTAGTGGCCCGGGCACCGGCGAGCACTACAAAGAATTCATTGCTGAATTTGAGCAGTTGACAAATGATCTGCTGGCAGAACGGCGATAAACCGAGTATAAATGAAGGCCCGGAATTTTCTGGGCTTCTTTATAAATTAATTATGGATGTGACTTTCGAAAGTCTCAGCACGATATCTTCAATTTGATCTTACCATAATACAGTTGTTATGGATCGTTTTTTCTTTGTATCGATACTGATACATCCGGTTAAAACAGATTTAACATTGACTTGGTAGCTTTATGCTGAGTGATATTGGTTATTTGTTTATTATCTTTAAAGAGGAATACGATCAACCAATGTTGCATTACCATATTTAAGTCATGAAGAAAAACCTTTTTATTGTGCTGATTACTTTGATGACCGGCACATCAACCTTTGCACAAACCCAAACAATTAATAAATTAATGGCGCCTATAGGTTCAGCCACGCAGCCTTTCCTGTTTTCCGTAAATACTTTCACTGCCGAAGCGCCTTTCTTAAGTGTCAGCTCATCAGGTAACCTGGCCGAACGTACCAGTGGTGCTTTTGGTTATGACGGTGTCGACCAGCAATTGGCATTAAAAGGTTATTTGGGTAATCGTTTTACACTATACGCCAATGCCGACTTAGGTTTTTCACGCACAGGCAGTGTAAACAGCGCCCAACAGGCCGAAGTAATTCGCGATGTAGTGGGTGGAAAAAATTTTTATGGCGCCCGCTTTGGTGTCGGCCTCGGTGCTAACCGCGATTTTTCAAATACAGCCGCCATGTTTAGCCGTGTTACTGCCGCCTTCGAAGCCCCGAAGTGGCGCATCGGAGGTAACTTGAAATTTGAAAAAGCTTTTGGCAAGTACCGCGATGGTATTGACCTGATCACAAGCGCTGGCTATCAGCATAAAATAGCCGGAGCGTTCTTTGCTGGTATTGAAGCAGTAGGCGAAGACCTTGAAGGTTTCTGGGAAGCTGATGAGGCAGAAGGCGGTGCCAAACTTTTGGTTGGCCCATCATTAAACTATGCCCCTTTATATTCCAAATTTTCATTCTCGCTATGCGGTGGGCCGGTATTTTATGCTACCCATAGCACAGCCTTCAGCTCAGAAGCTATAAGAGATGTTGGTACAACCGGAACTCAAAATGGTTATTCCATAAGAGCTATGGTTGCTTTTAATCTGCATTAATAGATAGTTTCTTATTTGTCGCCTGTATTTAAAAGGCTTAGCATAAAACTAAACTCGCTGGTGAATGACTCCCAAGTTTGCCAGTTAAGCTCATATAAGGATTTTTTGCCTTCATGGATAAGGCTGATCAGCGATACCGCTACCAGATCTTTTAAATGATGTGATACGGTTGCCTGAGCTAAAGGTAATAGGTCCACTATTTCGCCGCAGGTTAGGCGCTCATGTTGAGCCAGGATACGTAATATAGCAATACGGGCAGGATGCGACATAGCCTTAGCCAAGGCTGACATTTGCTGGTCTTTAAGGTCGAATTGAGCTGTTTTGTGTACTGCCATCTTGTTTTACGCCGCTAATATAGAGCTTGTTATTTATGGTCAGATTAGAATTTTCTAATCTTTGATAAGATACTTTATTATCCAGCCATGTAATTAATATCTAATATATTCGATTTGATAATATCTGCTTAACACATCCTTAATGCAGCGGGGGTACTTTTGGCGACAGGTAAAATAGCCATATGATTAAAAGATTTCCGCTCCTCTTCTTTCTTATTGTCTTAAATATTTCAGTATCGTTTGCCCAAAGCCAAAGCGTTGTTACAGGAACGGTAACAGACCAAAGCTCAAACAGTTTTTTGCCGTTAGTGAGCGTAACAATAAAAGGTACAGCAGTCGCGACTGCTTCAGACGAAAAAGGGAAATATGCCATCAGTGTAGAACCGGGAACTTATACTATTTTGTTTAGCCTGGTAGGATATGAGGCGATTGAGGAGAAAGTTGTTATAAAAGCTGGTGAAACGCTTGCCATTGATAAAGCATTACATTCAGGAAGCAAGCAGTTGAACGAAGTGGTGATAGTGCAACAAAAGACTAGTCGTGAAAAAGAAACTGCATTACTTGCAGAGCAGAAAAAGTCTGTAGAAATGAAACAGGCCATAGGTTCGCAGGAAATGGCTAAAAAAGGTGCTTCTAACGCCGCCACAGCAGTTACCAAAACTGCCGGGATTGTTAAATTGGAAAGCGCCAAAAACGTGTTCGTCCGTGGTCTTGGCGACAGGTACAATTCTACTTCTCTCAACGGATTGCCGCTTCCTTCAGAGGATCCTTTGTATAAAAACATTTCGTTGGATTTTTTCCAATCCAATATTATCAAAAACATCAACGTCAACAAAACGTTCAGCGCGACCATATACGGCGATAATGCCGGAGCGAATATTGATATTTCTTCAAAAGAACTGGATGATCGCAGTTTCTTAAGTATTTATGTTGAGGGTGGCGCTAATACCAATGCCGTTTCGGTAAGCAGGTTTGCAGTTGCAGAGGGCGCTTTCAGTTATTTCGGTTTTCTGAAAAATGGCAGAAATTCGCCGATTACAGATTTGAACCGGTATACCTTTAAATCGAGCTTTCAAACCGAGAAGGCTTTAACCCCGATAAATACAAACTTCAATATCACCGGTGGCCGCAAATTTAATGTAGGGAAAGGTAGAAACACGCTTTCATTGTTTGGTGTCGCCAGTAACATGAGCGATTATTCCTACAGAACTGGCTTTATAGGACAGGCGACAAACACGGGCGATTACCAGCAGGCTATGGACGTGAAGCGCTACGATTACAGAACTACCCAGTCTTTGCTCGGAAATGTAAAATTCAGGCACACTAAAGGCAGTGTTTCGTTGAACTCACTTTTTATTCATAGCGATGCCCAGTTTGTAGGAAATTATTTGGGATATAATAAAGATATTAATGACAACCTGGGTTCAGCTGATGCACAAAATTCGCTCATCGTTCGTCAGCAAAATAATAGTAACAATTTGTTCTCCAACCAGTTACTGGCAAATTATAAATTCAGCCGCAAAATCAACGCAAACATTGGTGCAGTATACAGCACTTTGCGCGGAACGGAGCCGGACAGAAAAACCAATGCTTATGCCATGACGACTTCCGGAAGCTACATTTTAAGCGCTAATTCTCCCGGAGACAACAATCGCTTTTTTTCTGTACTCAACGAAAATGATTTGGGCGCCAAAGCAGAAGTAAATTATAAGTTTAATCCGGAAGCAAATTTGCCGGTGGTTTTGACTTTGGGGGGTAACTACAGAAAAACAGACAGGACTTTCAATTTCACGGAGTTTGATTATCAGCAAAGCGGATTAAGCGTCGACCCGAACCACCCCGACGCTTCACTAAATCAGCAAAACCTTAATGTAGGGGCGTTCAAACTGATCACTTTGTGGAACAATACCAACTTAGACCCTATGTTTTATATCGGACATCGCAAAATTGGGGCTGGCTACGCACAGTTATTTTATCCTGTAAACGAAAACCTGATGGTACAAGTTGGTTTGCGAAACGAAAATGTAGAACAAACTATTACCTGGAATACCAACATTACAAGTACAGTTACAGATCTTACTACACCGCCATCGCTTATTGACAAAAATTATTTGTTGCCAAGCTTAAATATTAAATACAGCATCAACGACAAAAACGCGTTGCGTTTTGCCGCAAGCGAAACCTACACCATGCCACAGTTTAAGGAAATGGCAAACTTTCTGTACAACGACATTAACTTCAATGAACGCGGGAACCCGTATCTGGTACCTTCAATAGATTATAATGCCGATTTAAAATATGATTATTATTTATCAAGAAAAGAGATTATTTCGGTAGGTGCTTTTTACAAAAAAATCCAAAACCCTGTTGTGCGAATGATCATGAATACGCCTGGGCTTGATTACTCTTATGTCAATACCAAAAACGCTAATGTTGCAGGTGCTGAAGTGGAAGTAAGAAAAACCTTGTACACTTTTAAAGGCGAAAGAAATAACAGTGACCTTTCTTTCGGATTCAACGCTTCTTATCTGTATAGCCAGGAAGACCAAACAGATGTAACAACGGGTCTTGTATCGGCGACATTTACTCATCAAAAAGGGAAAATGCAAGGCGCTTCTCCCTTGCTTATCAACTCTGATTTGAGCTATAGTATGGACAACGATAAGGCTTCGTTTTTATCGACCCTGGTATTTAACTATGCTTATGACAAAGTATTTTCTGTAGGAACAACAGGACGTGAAAACGTACTGGAAAAAGCAGTTCCTACACTTGATTTTATTAACAGCTTTGGATTGAAAAAGTCCAGGTTAACCATAAGCCTTGGCGGAAGAAACATCCTGGATCCCAAGTTTGAACTAACGCAAAAATCAACATCGAACGTTACCGGCAAAACAACAGACGTACTGATAAGTAGCTATAAAAGAGGTATAACCTTGTTTTTAGGGCTTGGCTGGCATCTATAATTATTAAAATATACTAAGGTATTCAACATCAATTTAAAACAAAAAAAAATCATGAAAAAAGTGTTCATATTAGCTGCATTTGCAGTAGCACTCGCGTCTTGTAGTAAAAAAGATAACAACAACAACGGTGGTACTACTCCTACTGGTACAAAAGACGGGTACATCTCATCACTGACAGACCCTGACTACGATGCAAATAACCTGAAAGGAAAAGTAAACGGAAACGTTACTTTGCCTGCCGGTAACTATACGCTCACCGGTCGTTTAATTGTAGTTGACGGTGCTACATTAAAGCTAAGCCCGGGTACTACCATTACTGCGAATGCTACGGGCGGCACTGCTGCTACCAGCGTATCTGTAGAAGTAATGCAAGGTGGTAAACTGAATGCCGTAGGTACTGCTACCGCACCAATCCGCTTCACTTCCGCTAACAAAAAACCTGGAGATTGGATGGGTGTTTTCTTGTGTGGTAAAGCTACGCTTGTCAACGCGGCTACCGGGACTAGAGATGGCTCTTACACCCAAACTACCGAGCTTGGTGATGCACTTTATGGTGGTAGCAGCGATGCGGACGGTTCGGGAGATCTGGAATATGTAGAAATTGCTTATGCAGGTGCGCGTGTTAACGCTACCAAAGAAGGTAACAACCTTTCTTTATATGCACAAGGTACAGGTACAACGCTTAAAAACCTTTGGTTGCACGATGGCTCTGATGACAACATCGAATTCTTTGGCGGAACCGTAAATGTTACTAACGTTTTAGTAGTAAACTCTGCTGACGATACTTTTGACTGGTGTTTAGGTTGGAATGGTACCGCTACCAATGTTATCGAAGTTCGTGAAGCCGGATTTATAGACATTACCAACGGTTCTGGTATGATGGAAGGCGATGGCGGTTTCTCTGACCTTGCATCTACTCCTGCAATTACAACTAATTTGTCAAATCCTACTTTCACCAACCTTTCGGTAGGCGTTTATAATGCAAGCGGTAATGATTCTGGCACAGCTGGCAATCCGGCTTATTCACTTCGTGCAGGTTTTACTTACCGTACAGGTTGTAAATTGACCATTAACAACGCAAAAGTTCTTTGGGCTACTACCGCTGCCAATCCAACAAACGGTTTGATCAAATTCAACGACGGTACAGGCCCTGCTCTTGCTGCCGACGTTAAAATCGACATGAACTACACAGGTCCGAGCTTTATTGGTGCAACCGGCGTAACGACATCTGCCAGCAGCCCTATTCCTGGTGCAAACTTCGGTGCTACAGGTTCTTACCCTGCGTATGTATATACCGACTTCGCCAAACTGGTGTTCAACAATACAGCTAACACCGGTGCTGACAAATCAGCTTTCGCCTGGACAAGTTACGACTTTGCTACTAAAGCTCCTGGCTTGTAATACTCCTGGTGCTGTAAATAGTACGTTGTTTATAATACGAATTGGGTCGTCACAATCATAGCTGTGACGGCCCTTTCTTTTTTACCATTTTGAAATCCGGATTCGGCATTTCCGCAGGGTAAATAGAGGGTGTAGCGGCACTGTTGTTTAACAATTAATTAACTGGTTTGCAATACCTTCATAACATTGTCGACCTATTTTTGAGAGAGCGAAATCACACATAGCCTCATTTATGGCCACCGCAAATCTATATACGGTAAGTTGTTTAAACAGCGCTCTAGCTCCTATATATTACGCGATAGTTAATGTGCTTTAAATCTGATGAATATAAGTAACTCCTATATGTCGCCTGCAGATGTGGCGCTCTCTAATTTTGTAAAAGCGCTGGCACTGCCGGTACGTATTTGTATTGTACGGTTTATCCTTGAAAACGGTAACGCTGTTAAACGCGGAATGCTGTCAGAAATACCGTATAACCGACAGACCGTTAATCAGCATATTAATGAGCTGAAACATCTTGATATCATTAAAAGCCAAATAAAAGATAAAGAGACAATTTATTCGGTTAACGAGTCGGTCTTTGTTAAAATGTCTAATCAGTTTCTGGAGATGTTTGAGCCCGTTAGAAAATTAAATGAGGAGGCAGAAACCGTATTTTCAAAGCCGAAGATTAAAAGCAAGCCGGGTAAAAAGGAAACTGCTCCAACTCAAACCATTGGCGGATACATCCGTGAAAAGCGTAAAGCGGCAGGTTTGTCACAAGCCTGCCTGGCCCGGCTGATGACCGTAGACAGGGCCTGGGTAAGTAAAATAGAGACTGATAAACAGCAGATGCGGCCCGGGAAGCTCCGCACCCTGGCAAATGCACTAAGCGTTTCAGCCGACGAATTACGCGAGGTTTACTACCAAAACAAAATAAATGACCTGGCCAAAGAAGGCTCAACCGGGGCCTGATTATTTACTGTTCGGAAAAGCTGCCAATAGAGCCTTTGCTTCCTCTTTTGTAAGTTTCGATAAACTACCGTGACGGGCATCGGGCGGCAGGGTCACGTCCTTCTCAATGGTCCAATGATACAGATCGGGCGACGAAGATATGCCGTAATCGTCGGCCATGGGGAAATCATAGTACAGCAGCCAGCCTTTCGGATGCATTGGGTCGGCCATAACACTTGGGCCCTCTGTAATAGTTGGCGCTATCTGCCCCTTGTTTAATGGCCCTTGATAAACCGTATAAGGCCCTTCAATATTTTTTGAAGTAGCCAGGCGTATAGCGCGGCGTTCGCCGGTGCGCGGGCTAAATTCTTCTTCTTTGTGGATCAAATAATAAGTGTCTTCATGCTTGATCATCGTACCGTCGATAACTGAATAACCCGGTGCATACAGTACTTTAGCCGGGGTGAAAGTTTTCCAGTCTTTGGTGCGGCAATACCACAGCCGGCTTTCCTGCCAGCCCTCGGGTTTAAAGGTTGACGACCAGAACAGTACATAATCTTTTTGAGCCTCGTCATAATAAAACTCAGGCGCCCAGATGTTTTTTACAAATTGGCCATTTTCGTCTTTAACATCTTTCATCAGTGGTAAGGCGCCTTCAACCTGCCAGTGTATCAGGTCTTTTGAGCTGGCATATAAACAACTCGGCCCAACTTGCCGGCGGTCGCCGGCACCGCGGCCACCACCGGTGGCAACCAATCGCCATAAACCATCAGGGCAGCGGTGCACAAACTGGTCGCGCATATGTTGGTCCCAGATGGGCTTATTATCATTTATAGGTGTCCAGTGCCGGCCGTCGTTTGATAGGGCAACGTGCATCTGTGCAACCAGCATAGGGTTAGGCAGTGGTACCTCAACCGTCTGGCCTTGATCGTTGATCTCAATTTTAGTAGGGTACCGCTGGCGGAAATAGGTCAGCATCCATACACCCTTATCTGCATTTACCTGCGCTTGTACATCGGCCAACATAAAAATGCCGAAAGCGATTAGCAGTGCCACTTTCTTTAATTTCATAAGGTTATTATTTTTTGTCATTCTGAGCGTACCGAAGAATCTGTCGAGCGCGGATTGCAACGTTTATAGATTTTTCGCTATGCCAGGATGACAAAGTGTTATTTTAATAGATCATATCATTTAGTCCCCGATGGTTTCTGCATCTCAACGCCGTCTTTTAAAGGCACGCCGAAATTGGGCGTCCCATCCTTCTTCCAGGTGAATTTCTGTATGCGTGGTGCACGCTTGCCCCCACAACCGTCGCCTGGGTTGGCGTTGGCATGGTACAGGATCCAATCTTCTTTGCCATCGGGCGACTTGAAGAACGAATTATGGCCTGGCGCATAGATCTTATTCTCCGGATTTTGCGAAAACACAGGTGTCGGTGATTTTTTCCATGACAGCGAATCCATCAAATTGGCATTAGCAGAAGTACTAAGCATCCCCAAAGCATAAAAATCTGTCCAGCAACCACTGGCCGAATAGATCAGAAAGATCTTGCCTTTGTGTGTTAAAATCTCTGGCCCCTCGTTTACCAAAACACCAATGCCGCTGTTGTTCTCCCAGGCATACTGCGGGCTTGACAGGCGCACACGCTTACTGCTTACAGTCCAGGGGTTACTCATTTTAGCTATGTAAATACTTTGCATACCATTCTTGTCGCCTTCCCAGCCCGACCAAAGCATGTATAGTTGGCCCTTGTTTTCGAATACTGTACCGTCAATAGCCCATTTGTTGGTTTCGTCGCCTATCTGGCCTTTAAAGGTCCATTCACCCTCCGTTGGGTCGGCCGATGCATTTTCAACCACATACATGCGGTGATGGTTGTTTTTGCCGTCATCGGCAGCAAAATACATGTACCATTTGCCCTGTAAAAAATGCAGTTCAGGCGCCCATATTTCTTTAGAGTGCATGGTGCCCGGCGGCGGCGTCCAAACTACCTTCCGCTCGGCCGAGCGCAGTTCGGTCAGATCTTTAGTTTTCCAGATTACCAGGTTGCGGCCGCTTGAATTGGTATAGTAGTAATAGCCGTCTTTATAAATATTCCAGGGGTCGGCACCGCTTGGTAGTATGGGGTTGGTAAACGTTTGTGCAAATGCGCTGCCTAAAATCAGGCTAAAGGCTGCAAGTAGGATTGCTTTTTTCATGACCGGTAATTAGTTGCCCAAATAAACGCAAAAAATGCAGTTAGCCTTAAAGGCTTAGGTATTATTATCGATACAAAATTGGTTGGCTTACTGAAATAACGAAGTGTCGTGAGGGTTATTAATCTCTTCCAGTTTGCCGTCTTCGTTAATAACAAAATTGGATAAATCGGGAGGGGCAGGTCGCTGCGATTTAATCTTAGCATTACTTTTGGATTTGCGCGGAACAAGCGGCACAACCACAGCGCCAAAAAGCAGTAATATTTCTAAAGCGGTGACTAACATTTCTAAATATTTATCAGTGCAGGGCAGATTATATTTATCTGCCCTGCACTAAAGGTTTAACCAATAAATGTTTAATTAGTTGTTATCCGGGACGCATTTTTTAAAAATTATTTGCCGTCTTAATCCAGTTCTATTTCGAAACCCTGTACGGCCCAATCAGGCAAGGTGGCGGGTTTTGTAATTACCAATGCATCATCTTGTTGGCTCCATTTTAATTTTTGGTTGCTGCCCAACAGCGATACTTTGGCAATCTTTTTATCATTCAGTTTTGAGTTTTTACCTAATGACGCGATGCGGACATCGCCATCGGGTTTTTCCATGCAAAACGCATAAAGCTTGTTGCCTTTAGTCGTAAACCGGATGTCTGATGACTGATATGGACGGGTATCGCTCAACCCGCTAAACTGCCCCTTTTTCATATTCGATTTAATGGTGGACGGCCCCTCGCCGTAAACTTTCCATGGGCGGGTGCCATAAATGCCCGCGCCGTTTTGGGGCATCCAGTTGGCAATATCGTTAACAATTTTAAGCACATCGGGTTCCAGGTCGCCCTCTGGTGTCTGGACAATGTTGATGAGCAGGTTGCCGTTTTTGCTTACAATGTCTACGAGCATCTGGATAACCTCTGTGCCTGTTTTGTATTGCTGGCCGGTTTGGTAAAACCAGTCGCCTATAGAGGTGTCGGTTTGCCATGGGTATGGGTTGATGGCATCCTGTACGCCTCGTTCCAGGTCCTGAACCCAGGTTCCGTTTGAGGTTTGCTTGCAATTATATATGGCAGTCATGTTTCCGTTGTTGTAAGCAATGTTGCCATTATAAAAATTAGCCACCATACTGCGGCCCACATCGCCAAACGGGAAACCGCTGTCTGAATAAAGCAGGTCGGGGTGATAATTATCTACCAGCTCTTTGATATAGCCATACCATTCTTTGGCCCACTCGGGGTTTTTGCTTAACCAATCATGGTCATCTGCTGCGGCTTTTGGATGATACAGGTCGGCATATTGCGGGTCATTCCCATCATAAGGAACATCTTTATACTCGCCGGTTTTGTCGGCACGATGTGCCGTTTGGAACCAGGTGTAGCTGGCACCTAAATGCTCTGAAACGCCAAACTTAAGGCCCTGTTTTTTTGCAGCTTTTTGCCAAAGGCCCACCACATCTTTATGTGGCCCCATGTTGTAAGCGTTCCATTTATGCAGGGCCGATTTCCACAGGAAGAAATTGTCGTGATGCGTACCCATGCTTACAAAGTACCGGGCTCCGGCTTTTTTGTAAAGCGCCATTAGCTTATCCGGATCCCATTTTTCGGCCTTCCAAAGTGGAATGATATCCTTATACCCAAATTTTGATGGCGGGCCGTAATGAGCTACGTGCCATTTGTTTTGACGACTGCCCTGCTCATACATATTACGGGCATACCAGTCGCCCTGACGCGGTACGGCCTGTGGCCCCCAATGCGCCCAGATACCAAACTTGGCATCCCTGAACCATTCGGGGTATTGGTATTGCTTCATGGACTCCTCGGTAGGTTTGTACGGACCGGGGTTAATTGGCAGGTCTTGAGCGTGGGCGACATGCACGCCAACCGCCAGTATGCCCGACAGCAGGTATTTAAAGTTGGGTTTCATAAGATGGTTAATTGGTATTTAAAGGTATATACAAATCCATTTAAAAACCAGGGCTGCTGCGGATAAATTCTTATTATTAATCCCGACCTTAGCGCGATGAAAGCAGACCAGCCGCAAAAACCAGCCGAAAAAGAAAATATGCATCCGCGGAATATTCATCGCGCAGGGTATGATTTTAAACAGCTATGCCGTATTAACGGCGAACTGAAAGCTTTTGTGGGGCTGAATAAATTCGGCAGTGAATCTGTTGATTTTAGTGATCCGCTGGCGGTAAAGGCGCTTAATAAAGCTTTGCTCAGGCAATACTACGGCGTTAAAGACTGGGATATCCCGGAGGGGTACCTGTGTCCGCCTATCCCCGGCAGGGCAGATTATGTGCATTATGTTGCCGATTTGCTGCGCGATACCAACCACGGCGTGATCCCGCAAGGAAATAGCATCCATGTGCTGGATATTGGCGTTGGTGCTAACTGTGTATACCCGCTTATAGGAAACAGTGTTTATAATTGGAAATTTACCGGTACGGATATCGACCCGGCTGCTTTACGCAGTGCCGGTGAGATATTGTCAGCCAATAAAGAATTTCAGAGCCGGATTGACTTAAGGCTGCAAACCGATAAAGAAAAAATATTTGCCGGTATGATTAAACCCGGCGAGCGTTATGAATTGACCATGTGTAACCCGCCGTTCCATGCCTCATTTAAAGATGCGCAGGACGCCACCACCACCAAATGGAAAAAGCTGGGCGTAATGAAAAAGCCGACGCTGCTCAATTTCGGAGGCCAGAAGAATGAGCTTTGGACAAAAGGCGGCGAAGCCGGTTTTCTTCGTCGCACGATTGAAGAAAGCGCCGAATTTGGCAAACAGGTGTTGTGGTTTACATCGCTGGTATCTAAGAAGGATACGCTGCCTACCGCTTACAGTACCCTGCGTTTTGTAAAAGCTGCCGATGTGCGCACCATCAACATGGCGCATGGGCAAAAGAACTCGCGCATTATTGCCTGGACATTTTTGTCGCCACAGGAGCAGGCAGATTGGATGGATCAGCATACTGTGGTCTGAAAGTTTCGGATAGCAGTTGTTCTATAATGCCTTGTCATTGATCCACGCGAGTGTGTATCACTTTGGATCATTTGGATCAGCAAATATCTACAATCACCAGATAGTCAGATAGATGAAAAAATGAGTCTGCTCAAGTTGGATCACTTTGGATCGCCTTTAATGACTTATAAGTCATTTTTTGATCGGGCATAATTTGCTTCGATTGTCATTATTCTGCATCCTGGTATCCGATATTGTCCTTAACTTAAGAGAGTGCCCCCGGCGAGCCAGCTGATCGTGGGGATAATCACGCGGATACCAGACTAAAATCAGACATCGGGGCCTCGCAAACCGGACAGGCATAATGGAGTAGTGATGTAAATTCTGTGCCTTTTTCGATGTTATTGGCCGGGTCGCCATAAGCTTTGTCGTAACGTGTCAGGCAGCAGTTGCACTGGTATAGCATGGGGCGTTCGTGTTCGGCAGGCGCTTCGGGCACGGCAATTGCCGGCAGCGTGTTGCTTTGCGCATCATAAAACGAATGGCATAAGGCAATCAGATGCTTACTCAAGTCGCGGGGATTTACCTGACCGCGATAAATAAGTTCATCTTTCAGGTTAGGATTAAAATCGCGGGTGTGTAAGATGTCGTATGTTCCCGCAGCGTGTTTACGCAGGACGATAGAACCTTGCAGCCCTGTTTTGGGCTGCGTTTTTATTGCGAAGCAAAGCTGATAGGTACGCAGGTCGGCCTCTTCAAACTCGCGTACCAGTTGCTGCTTGAGCGCCAGGCCTTCGGGGCAGATATCTTCGATCTGCCAGTTCAGCTCGTTTGCCGCATGGCGGATGTTTAGATGATACTTGCTCAAGATCAATCCCCATTGCCCACGGTCGGCTTGCTCAATACCTTTGATTATGATGGATTTCCAGGGCGTGGTATAGATTTGGCCGATACGCGATTTCAGGCACAGCAAGCAGGTATCTTTTAAAAAATCCAACGGAAACAACTCATTACGCCGGTAAATACCCAGCCAGTATTTATTGCCGTACTTGTTAAACCCTTCATAAAAAGGCAGGTAAAAGTCAGGCAATTTGAGCGGCTCTGTAACTGGTCTGAAAGCGAGATTGAGGGTGGATTTAAGGATGTCATGAAACAGCTTTTCATCAATTTGGGCACAGCCGTAAAACAATTCTTTTTGCTTTAAAATGGTCTTTTCTATCGCCCGCGCCAACACGGGGATATCCTCAGAATAAACCAGTGATGGCAGGCAATATAATTGATCTGTTTTAGGGAAACGGATGTAGGCGAACCAATAATTATTGGTGCCCGACGCTATAAAATTGATGTTGCCGCTAAAAAAAGATACAAAGGTTTGATTGTTGTCCACCAGGTTGACTTTAAGCATTGGTTGGTAGTCAAAAGCATCGAAAATGTCTTTATAAACCCCTTCGCGCAGCCAGCCCTCCTGGTGATTAAAAATACTGTCCGTAACATACGAGCTGATAACGTTGGGATGCTGATCTGTATTCACTTCATAGGCTATCTCAGATTTTAGCATATCCAGCTCCAGATCTTCCAGGCTATCCAAGTCAATCTCAAAATACAACTGCTGCCGGTTGCCAAAGCGTATGGTCGAAGCTCCTGCGCTCCCGGCTATGAGTAGTATCTCGTAAAGATCGCCCGCAGATATGAAACCACCGGGCAGGTTAATCTTGATCAGGTGTTTCATGCGCTTTTTACCTCCGGTAAATTGGCTAGTGTTTCTTCTAAAATACGTTTCACCTCTGGGCGGCACGATCCGCAGCCCATGCCCGCGCCGCTGGCTGCGCATAGGTCTTGCAGGTTGTCGCAGCGCTCTGTAATTTTTTGGCGGATGTTTTCGCTGCCTACGTTATTGCAGCTGCACACCAGTTTGCCCAGAACCGGGTCGGCCTTGTTGCCGCTGCGCAGTAGCTGCAGGCGCTTCTCGCTCAACTCGGTCTGGTTGGCTATCAGGTCGCGAAATTCCAGGAATTCGCTCTTGTCACCGATCAATATGGCGCCCACCAGTCTGTCCTGGGTGATGATGCATTTCTTATAATAGCGCTTGGCTTTGTCTGTAAAAACAACCTCCTCGTAATTGTCATCGTCCGGGCATTCAGAGAGGCCGATACTGCATAAGTCAAACCCATGAATCTTGATGATATTCATAAACAGGCTGCCCTTATAGTAGCTGGCAATGTCGCCGTTCATATAGGTGGCTACCACATGAGCCTGCTGCTCGGCAGCGGCGGTGATGCCGTAAAGGGTGCCGTTAAATTCGGCTATCTCGCCAATGGCGTAAATGCCAGGGTCGCTGGTTTGCAGGCGCTCGTTAACAATAACGCCGCGACGGCATTCCAGCCCGCAATCTTTGGCCAGCTCATAATTTGGCGTGGTGCCAATAGCCAGGATCATGGCATCGCAATTAATTTTTCGCCCGCTTTTAAGGCCGATACCGGATAGTTTTGATCTGCCATAAAACAGCTGGATCTCGTCATCATAATAAATATCGCAACCCTGATCAACCATTTCCTCATGCAGCAGCTGGCTGCCTAAGGCGTCTAATTGCCGGTTTAAAAACCTTGAGGTTCGTTGGATAATGGTAATCCGCTTGCCAATCTCGCGAAGCGAGGCTGCCATTTCCAGGCCCAACAAACCACCGCCTACTATCACTACATGGCCGTCTGCCGGTATGTGTTTTTTAAAACTGTCGGCATCATTGCGGTTGCGCATGGTAAAAATGCCCGGAAGCGCGGGTACGTTTTTGGGAACCGCCGCCCTGCTGCCCGTAGCAATTAACAAAACATCGTAAGGCGTTTTAATGCCACGCGAATCTGTTACCGTTTTGTTAGCCCGATCAATCTTTTCAACACTTACGCCGCGCAGCATTTTAATCTTGTATCGGGGTTCTTCCTCGTCTTTCATTTTCACCAGCTGCTCCCATTGCTGCTCGCCGCTGATGTAGTCGGGCAGCATAACACGGTTATAAAAAGGATAGTTTTCTTTGCTGAAAATGGTGATCTCGTCGTCCCGGTTCAACTCGCGATACGACTTGACAAAACCATAAGCCCCGGCCCCCGCGCCAATCACTACAATGCGCTGAAACGGCTTTTTAAATTTGGCGACGTTTACGGCACAGTATTTAAAATCAGGTTCTTTAGAGATTGGATCGACGAGGTCGCTGGTTACATTGTTGGCGCGGTTCAAATCACTACCCAAAATCTTACCCCAATGCATCGGCAAAAAGATCATGCCCCTTTTTATTTGTGTCGATATTTTGGCCTTTACCTGTACTGAACCCCGACGCGAAGTAATAACGGTAACATCGCCCTCGTTAATTTTTAGTTGTTCCGCATCTGCGGGATGTATTTCGACAAATGCCTGCGCATAATGCTGATTAAGCTTATTCACTTTGCCGGTTTTGCTCATGGTATGCCATTGGTCGCGGATGCGGCCGGTAGTGAGGATGAACGGAAAGTCGATGTCTGGCTGCTCGCTGGCCAACGTATCAGGTACCGGGTGAATGATGGCTTTTTGAGATGGTGTATAAAATTTCCGGTCGGTGAACAAACGCGGCGTACCCTGTGGGGGGCTTTTCTTTTTGTATGGCCATTGCACCGTTTTGCGCTCTTTCAAAATGTCATAACTCAGTCCGCTGATATCAATATTAGTTTTGGCGGTAAGTTTGGCGTGTTCAGCATAAATGGCGGCGTTATCTTTAAAATCAAAGCCCATATAACCCATTTTACGCGCAAAGCGGCAAATGATCTCTGCATCAGGTAAGGCTTCGCCGGGTGCATCCAACACTTTATTCAGGTAGCTGATGCGACGCTCAGAATTGGTCATGGTACCTTCCTTCTCGGCCCAGGCTGCGGCGGGTAAGATCACATCAGCATATTCTAAACATTGCGATTTATTAGTAATTTCCTGCACCACCACAAATTTAGCTTTCTTCAAAGCCTCCTCCACCAAACGCACATTGGGCATGCTGGTAAGCGGATTGGTGCACATGATCCAGATGGCTTTCAAGCCGCCATCATCTAATGCCTTAAACATTTCGGTAGCCGACAATCCCGGCCTGGGGTTGATGCTTGTGCCGCCCCAGAACTTTTGCACTTCTTCACGATGTGCAGGGTTGCTCAAATCACGATGAGCAGGCAGCAGGTTAGCCAATCCGCCCACCTCGCGTCCGCCCATGGCATTTGGCTGGCCAGTAAGCGACAGCGGCCCTGAACCGGGCTTGCCGATATGCCCGGTTATTAAATTCAGATTAATGAGGCTCAGATTTTTATTCACACCTACGGCGCTTTGGTTAAGGCCCATGGTCCACATGGTAATAAAGCCTTCGGCCTCACCGATATATTGTGCCGCCAGGCGGATATCAGTTTCGCTGACGCCGCAAATACGGGCGGCTTCAGCGGCTGTTTTTTCAAAAACCAGTTTGCTATAAGCCTCAAAGCCCTCGGCATAATTGGTCACAAAATCCAGGTCAATATCGCCGTTTTCAATCAGTACACGCCCGATAGCATGATTCAAAGTGATATCGGTGCCGGGGTTTATTTGCAGATGCAAGTCGGCTACGCTCACCGTGTCGGTCGCACGCGGGTCCACCACAATAATTTTAACATTGGGGTTGGCGGCTTTGTGCGCTTCTACACGTCGCCATAAAATGGGGTGACACCAGGCCGGGTTGGCTCCGGTTACATAAAACAGATCTGCCAGCTCTATATCGTCATAGCATAGCGGAACAGCATCTTCGCCCAAAGCCAACTTATAGGCCGCTACCGCGCTGCTCATACACAGGCGTGAGTTGGTATCGATATTATTGCTGCCAATAAAACCTTTGATGAGCTTATTGACTACATAGTACTCCTCGGTAAGGCATTGCCCCGAAGCATAAAAGGCTACCGAATCGGGGCCATATTTACTAATGAAGGTTTTAAAAACCGCGGCAGTTCTATCTAATGCCTCATCCCAGCTCGCGCGCTGCATTGGCATGTTTTTATTGTACCGCATTTGCGGATAGAGCAGGCGGTCGGTCTTGTCGTTTACGGTATGATGCAGGTTAAGGCCTTTGCTGCATAATGCGCCTTTATTTACCGGATGACCTTTATTTCCCTCCAGGCTGACCGTGCCATTCTTTTCTTTATTTAAAAGCACACCACACCCAACCCCGCAATAACAGCAGGTGGTGCTTAGTTGGGTGTCAGTGTGCTTTTTTGCCATTGTTGTTTTTTGTTGGATGATTATTTAAAAGAGTTTGTCATTTCGAGCGTAGCGAGAAATCTATACACTGCTTAGAATTGCGCGTGTATAGATTTCTCCCGTTGGTCGAAATGACGGGGCGGGATTGTTTATACCGCCCCTGCCAATTTGCTATCCACAGCAACATCCCCCGCGGGTTGTTTCTGAAAACGGGTTATCAGTACAATTACTGAAACAGCTATCACCGTATAGCCGATATAAGTAAATGCCTCTACATAAGTGATGGTAGATGACTTGAACAAGAAGCCAAACAGCATGCCGCCCAGATTGCCGCCTGCGCCGACAATACCGCTTACCAAGCCTACATTTTTGGTGTTGACAAATGGCACAATACCGTAAGTTGCGCCGTTAGACATTTTCAGGAACAGGGCAAAAGTCAGCATACAAATAATGGCCATCATCAAAGAACCGGCCTGCGCAAATAAGATCAATCCGGCGCCCTCTAACAGCAGTACGCCTGCTAATAGTAAACCTTTGCCACGCATGCCAAATTTCCTGCCCGCTTTATCAGAAGCAATACCACCCAAAGCGCGGGCAAACAGGTTCATAAAACCAAATATCCCTGCCCAAAAACCGGCAGCACTTTGGTTCAGATGAAACGTATCTACAAAGTGCAGTGACGCCACATTATCAAATGTTAGCTCTATGCCAAAGCAGGCGGCGTAGGCCATTGCTAAAGCCCAGATGCGCCAGTCGGACAGTGCAGACCAATCTGTTTTACCGTTTTTGGCTTTGGTGTAACCTATCTCTCCGTAATTGCCTTCGGGAGTATCCTTAGTAAACTTGTAGTATACAAAGGCAATAATCAGCATCATTACACCCGGAATCACCATGGCGTAGCGCCAGGCTTCCGCATTGGTATAACCAAACCCGACAATGGCGGCAAATATTAATGGCATCACCATGTTGGTTACGCCGCCGCCCAAGTTACCCCAACCGCCGGTTATCGCATTTGCAGTGCCTTTGATATTCGGTGCAAACATCATTGATGTATGGAACTGCGTGATAACGAATGATGCACCAATTACGCCTATTGCCAAACGAAACAACACGAAGCTGGTATAATCATGTGCCAGGCCTACCAGGAAAACCGGTATCGAACCAATTAATAATAAGCGTACCGCCGTTTTACGCGGCCCCCATACATCGCAAAGTTTTCCTATCAAAAGGCGGGCAATGATAGTTGCCGCTACTGACGCGATAATAGTGTTACCTACCTGAGTTTTGGTTAAATGTAGCTCGGCGCGGATGGTAGGCATCAACGGCGCCAGGCCAAACCAGCCAAAGAAGCAAACAAAGAACATTAACCAGGTGATATGAAAAGTGCGCATCTGCACACCTTTTAATGAAAATATATTGAGTTTGGTAAGTTGATTTTTCATCAATACAGGAGTTTATTGTTATTGACCGGAATTGATGTAACAGATAAGCTTACACAGCGCAAGTATATATTAGCGGAGAGCCAACATTGATGAAAAAAAGGCTGTGTTTTTGTGTTTTTTGCCAAAAAGCATGACGTACACCATAGAATTAACGCAATTATGCGTTGGTTTAATTCATTTTTGTACATTTGAGTTGGTTTTTTTTGTTAAAGCGATTAAAACTGTCTGCCTTGCCTGGGAATGCGACCTCCCGGCAAGGTTTTTTATTTTATTATTCCTGGTTTTCCTTCATTTTTTGTCTTTTTAAAATATTGCGGCCTTTTATAGGTGTAAATATATCTGATTTAATGGTATATTTTAAATTTAATTAACTTTTGCGGCGATTTTTATGATTTATTTAATCAATTACTTGATTTATTAATAAACATTTAAGGATATAATTATAAAAATTGCTGTAAATGCGATTTTTATAAAATTTTATGTTTTATTTTTCGATAAATTCGTTGGTAATTATGTTTTATATCGCCAATTTTCATTAAAAAGATGACTTGAAATCTATAATTACCGAAAATTTATGTAATTAATTGTTAATAAATTGACTATAATTGTGTTTTCAACTGATCTTGTCGTATAAAATGAAAAAAATAACCCTAATTGAAGATATAGAAACCTGTTTTTTGTGTAAAAATTGTTTAAAGGAGTGGCTTCCGGCAATTTTGGCGCATAAAAAGAATTATAAAGTAAAACGAAGTGAAGTTATTTTTAACGAAGGCGACCCGGTTAAAGGTGTTTTCTTTGTGAATAGCGGCGTTGTGAAGGTCCACAAACGTTGGGGCGCCGAAAAAGAGTTGATTTTAAGGTTTGCGAGTTCCGGTATGATCTTTGGCCACCGGGCCTTAGGTGGCGATGGTATTTATTCCATATCGGCAACCGCAATACAAGAAGGGATTGTTAGTTATGTGGATATGGATTTCTTTGAAACAACTTTGAGAGTAAATGCTGACTTTGCTTACAAGCTGTTAATGTTCCTGGCGTATGATCTGCGGGTATCCGAGCGGAAAACCCGTAATCTGGCGCACATGCCGGTAAAGGGCCGGGTTGCAGAAGCGCTGATTAATCTGAAGGATCAATTTGGACTGACTGCGGAGGGCTTTATTAATATTGAACTGAGCCGCCAGGATTTAGCGTCGTTCGCTGGCGCTACTTATGAAACCGTTTTCCGGGTGATCAGCGAACTGACGCAGGACGACCTGCTGGAGCTTTCAGGCAAGAGCATCAAAATTGCCAATTATGACAAGCTCCTTAAACTTACCGAAGAAGCTGCTTAAAGATTGATATATACCTTTCCATCTTCCACGCGTACACTGTACGTCTTTATAGATAATTCTTCGTTTGTTAAGCATTCGCCGGTTAATAGCGAAAAGGTGTTTTTATGAAAAGGGCACGCTACTTTGGGTTCGCAGCTTGCGCCGGTGCTGCCTATCATCCCCCTCGATAGCACCATTTGTTGTTTGTGCGGACAAAGGTTTTGCGTAGCAAACCATTCGCCGCGACGAGTAAAGTTAAATATTGCAATTTGCTCATCGCCTAATTTTACACAGGCACCGCCGTTTTCGGGGATATCGCTGGTGCGGCAAGCCAACACCCAGTTGTCTATTAATGTTTCCATGTCAAAATCTTAATTGTTGATTACCATGTCGCTTTAACCTGATCGCGCATCGGTTCAAATTGTACGCTCGGGTCTTTTTCTTCGGGTGCGTTTACAAAGTGGCTGAAACGTTTGCGTAGGTCAGGGTCTTCAATAACCTCTTTCCACTCGCAATGATAAGTGTTTACCAAAGCCTGCATTTCTTCGTCAAGCTGTTTGCAGATATCCAGGCTGTCATTGATCACCACGTTTTTCAGGTAGGCCAGGCCGCCGTCCATTTTATTTAGCCAGGTTGCTGTGCGCGACAATGGTTCGGCGGTCTTGATGTAAAACATCAGGAACCGGTCCAGGTATTTTACCAGTGTTTCTTTGTCAATATCGCCGGCGAACAGTTCGGCATGTTGTGGTTTAGAGCCGCCGTTGCCGCATACATACAGGTTCCAGCCTTTTTCTGTAGCGATGATACCAAAGTCCTTGGATTTTGCCTCGGCGCATTCGCGGATACAGCCACTCACGCCGCCCTTTAATTTATGCGGTGCGCGAATGCCTTTGTAGCGATCTTCAATCTCAATAGCAAATGACACACTATCGTGCAAACCAAACCTGCACCACGTGCTGCCTACACAGCTTTTTACCGTACGCAGCGCTTTGCCATAGGCATGGCCGCTTTCAAATCCGGCTTCAATAAGTTCTTCCCAGATAGCAGGCAGGTCGTTCAAATGCGCACCAAACATATCAATACGCTGCCCCCCGGTGATCTTGGTGTATAAATTATAGCGCTTAGCAACCTGGCCGATAACGATTAATTTATCCGGAGTGATCTCGCCGCCCGGTATGCGCGGAACCACAGAGTAAGTCCCGCCTTTTTGTATGTTAGCCAAAAAGCGGTCATTGCTGTCCTGTATTGTGTCCTGCTTAACAATTACATCATTCCAAAGGCTTGACAGGATGCTCGCCACCGCAGGTTTGCATACCTCGCAGCCATCGCCATGGCCAAAATGGTCGAGCGCAAGGTCATAGTTTTTGACATTGTTGATCTTGATCAGATCAAAAAGCTCCTGGCGCGAATAATCGAAATGCTCACAAATAACATTTTTAATGTATTGACCATTGGCTTTCATGGTGCCTGCGATCAAATCCTTAACTAATGGAACGCAGCCGCCGCAGCCCGTGCCCGCTTTGGTGCATTTTTTTATGCCTTCGATGCCGGTAATGCCCAGATCGGTGACTGACGAACAAATAGCAGCTTTGTTAACTGCCTCGCACGAGCAGATCAGTGCGTCATCGGGTAAATTCATCACGCCTGCGCCTTCACTCTCGGCGCCCCCTCTTGAACCCAGGATCAAATCCTCCGGATTTGGCGGCAATACCAATTTATTATTGACCGTTTGCAGCAGCATATTATAAGCGTCGGCATCGCCAATTAAAACGCCGCCTAGCAGGTACTGGCCGTCGGTGGTGATGTTAATGCGTTTATAAATGCCTTTATGGGTGTCTTCGAAAACAATGGTGCGGCAGTCGGGCTCGGTGATAAAGGCGTCGCCAAAGCTGGCTACGTCAACGCCGATCAGCTTGAGCCTGGTGCTCATGTCGAAACTGTAAAACAGCTTGCTGCCCCCGGTAAGCTGCGAAACCACCACGTCGGCCATTTCATAGCCGGGCGCGACCAGCCCATAGATCATACCCTCATATAAAGCACATTCGCCGATAGCGAAAATGCTTTCGTCGCTGGTTTGCATTTTGTCATTTACTACAATGCCGCCGCGAGTGCCTGTTTCCAGCCCGGACAGTTTAGCCAGCTCGTCGCGCGGGCGGATGCCTGCTGATATAACCAGCATATCTACCTGCAAGGTGGTATCATCATTAAAATGCAATGCTTCTATGTTGTTGGTGCCACCTATGTGCGAGGTGCTTTTATTGAGGTGGATGTTTAATCCAAGCGCTTTTAGTTTAGAGCTCAGCATCTCGCTGCCGGCCGAGTCGATCTGTCGTGGCATTAATCGTGGGGCAAACTCGATAACATGGGTGTCTTTAATGCCCAAGTCGATGAGTGCTTTTGCCGCCTCAAGCCCTAAAAGGCCACCGCCCATTACTGCCCCGGTGCGTGCTGTTGCAGCATAAGCCTTGATTAGGTCCAGATCTTCAATAGTGCGGTATACAAAGACGCCCTCTTTTTCAACGCCCGGAATGTCAGGCACAAAAGCTGACGATCCGGTGGCTAAAATCAGGTAATCATATTGTATACTTACACCTAATAAAGAATGGACGGTTTTATTACGTCGGTCAATCTCCTGGATTGGGTCGCCCAGGCGCAGCATAATGCCCTGTTCTTCGTACCATGAGCGGGCAGACATGGAAAGATCGTCGCCGGTTTTGCCGTTGAAATATTCGCTAAGGTGAACTCTGTCGTACGCATGGCGTGGTTCTTCGCCAAATACGATAATGTTGTAGTCTGGCGTTTTGGCCACAAGCTTCTCGCAAAACTTGTAGCCCACCATGCCATTGCCAACTACTATGACGGTGGGTTTTGTCATAACGGTTTTTTTATTTGTTAAAGCCTCTTTATTAAATAAATACAAGTAAGTGCGACCAGAATTGTATTTACAATAGCAAGTTTAGATAAAAGAAATAAGAAAATCAAAAAATATTGCTATATTAGTCATAATAATAGGGTTAAAATTGAGTAATCAGCGATAATTAATGTGATTTTAATCGTATGAAAATTAAAAAATCCACATTTAATCAGACATTTATTAAGAATATAGTCGATTTGCCATTTTAAAATCAGCTATTTTTAAGAATACACTAAAAATAATGCCTAATACGTTAAAAAAACCTGTATTATATGTTGTAGGTGCTGGTCCTGGCGACCCGGAATTGATAACTATAAAAGGTTATCGCCTTTTGCAAGAGGCAAAAGTGGTACTTTATGATAATTTGGCGAATAAAGAGTTGCTTAATTTGACCCCGAAAGATTGCGAACACATTTATGTAGGTAAACAACCTTATGGCGCTTATACCACCCAGGAGGAAATTCATAACCTTATTAAACACTTCGCCTTTGAAAAAGGCAGTGTGATCAGGTTAAAGGGCGGCGATCCTTTTATTTTCGGCCGGGGGTTTGAGGAAATGCTGTTTGCGCGCGAACAGGGCATCGATACCTATTATATACCGGGCATTACCAGTATGCAGGCATCCGGACTGGAAGATATCCCACTTACGCATCGTGCCATTAGCGAGGGTATCTGGGTGGTTACGGGCACAAAAAAAGACGGGACACTATCAGGCGATTTAAAACTGGCTATGCAAAGCAATGCCACCGTAGTAATATATATGGGAATGAAACAACTGGGGTCTATTTCGGCAACATATGCAGATGCGGGGCATGGCGATACGCCTGCGGCGATTATTCAACACGCATCATTGCCACAACAAAAGTCTGTTAAAGGCTTGGTAAAAGATCTGGTAGCAATGGCCGAAAGCAAACAATTAAAGCATCCTGCTATTATTATTATTGGCGGAGTAACCAACCTGGCCGTTTAAGAGGGTTTTTATGAAGATAAGAATTAAAGGTAATTCGGTACGCTACCGGTTAACCAGAACCGATGTGGATCAGTTTAACAAAGCATATTATTTAGCAGAGAGCACAAACTTTGGCAATAAGCAATTGATCTGCGCGCTGGAAGCCAAAGAACAGGATGCAGTTACCGCGTCCTTTATCGACAACAAAGTAACCGTGACGGTGCCGGTTGCTAAAGCGGAGGAGTTGGCTAAAACCGATACCGTTGGATTTGACGGAAAGGACGGCGAACTATACCTGCTGATAGAAAAGGATTTTCAATGTCTGGACGATGTTGCAGAAGACCAGAGCGATAATTACCCAAACCCGCTGGCAGCAAAATAAGTATATTGCATTTATGAAAATGCAATGGTTTAAATACCTATCGATATTGCTGTTGATTGCACACGCTGCTTTTGGCACGGCCGGGCATCCCACAAAAAAAATTCCTGGCGATATCCCGCTCAATTATATCTATAAACCGGGCGATGCTGGTTATAGCTGCTTTCGTATTCCGGCGATGATCGTCACCAAAAAAGGGACGCTGCTGGCTTTTGCCGAAGGACGCAAGAATGATTGTGGCGATTCAGGCGATATTGACCTTGTCCTCCGACGATCTGACAATGGCGGCAAAACCTGGAGCCCCATACAGGTAGTTTGGAGCGACTCGACCAATACTTGCGGTAACCCGGTGCCGGTACAGGATATAAACATGGACAAAATTTTACTCATCAGCACCTGGAACAACGGCCAGGATCATGAAAAACAAATCCGCACGCAGACAGGCAAAGACGGGCGGCGCGTTTTTGTTCTATCATCTGTTAATGACGGGAAATCATGGTCGGCACCAAAAGAGATCACCCGGGATGTAAAGCGCCCCGATTGGACCTGGTATGCCACCGGCCCGTGCCACGGCCTGCAAATAGCGAACGGTAAATTTAAGGGCCGGTTGGTGGTTCCGGTAAATCATGTAGAGTTATCAACCAATAAAAACTTTGTACATATTATTTATTCGGATGACCATGGCTCGACATGGAAGCTGGGGAATAATACACCTCAGGATAAAGCCAATGAGGTTACTGTAGCTGAACTTAACGGCGGTAACCTCATGCTCAATATCCGAAATGCCGATCGTAAAAAGCATACCCGCCTGTACACCACCAGCGCCGACGGCGGCCAAACCTGGGCCGATCTGCAAACGGATACAGCCCTGATTGAGCCGGTGTGTCAGGGCAGCTTGTTAAACTTTTCGCTTTCAAAAAATAAAACAATCTTACTGTTTAGTAACCCGGCTAATATGAAAAAGCGGGCTAACTTAACGCTTCGCGCGAGTTTGGATGACGGCAAGACATGGCCATATGAACAAGCGATCTTTACCGGGCCGGCAGCTTATAGCGATATTGCGATTTATAAAAAGCAGGTGGCTTGTTTGTATGAGGCTGGCAACGATAAGGCTTATGATGGAATTGCGTTTAAACTGGTGGGGTTGAAAGATTTGTTGGGTAAATAAAAATGGTGATTGCGAGGCGGAACGACGAAGCAACCGCGCGCTTACTGTCCTTCTTGCGATTGCCGCGCTAGGCTCGCAATGAACTGTGTTTAAAAGCAAATATAATTTGAATAATTTTCGTTGTATTTTGTTTTTTGTGTAGCGATAGCAAAAGCCTGTTTAATTAACTTGTTTGCTACTGCGATTAAAGCCAGTTTT
>NZ_BAABCV010000014.1:0-69869 GCF_039539265.1 Mucilaginibacter panaciglaebae | reverse complement strand
AGACCACATTTGGCATTGAACTATCAAACACCTCAAATCGTACATAATAAAAAATCCTTGCCGGTTTTACCCAACAAGGACTATCTTTAACCATTAATTTCTGTCAACCTATTTTAGGACGACTCACAGAAAGGCTTTCTATAACAGTGATCCCATCAGGACTATGCCCTAAAATCAAGATGATAAAAGTAGATAAAAGTAAATCTAAATTTTAAGTATAAAATTTAGTCAAAACCAAAGTTGCATAAGGCTGGATAAAATAAAATAAATTATTTCCGTACACTTTCCGCACACTTTCCGCACACAGTTTATCTTTGATTAAAAGAATACTCCTATGGCAATCTTTAAAATGAAGGCCGGGCCTTTGCATCTAATATGTTTAAAATGGGAGTTCCTGCACTTGTAATTATGGCTGTTACTGGCCATGCAACAGAAAAAGCGTTTCACTTTTGAATTCCTCATTGTTACAAATGAGAAGCGTAAAATTTATTTTGCAATATTTCGGCATGTGAGCCTTATTTTTAGTGTTGACCTCGTAATTATTCCATTAACTTCTCGCGCATTCGTTAGGACTAAATGACTTTAGGTTCTTCTGTACTTAACTGTATTGCCTGTGTTAACTATCGAATCGTCCAATGCTTTTCATAAAGTTCACCATAATTATTCCAAAAAAGTTCTATTTCATTACGATTCAGGGTAAGCGTAAGACGATGCAAAAAACAATCAAAATACAATAAGGCTTCCTCATCATTTTCAAATTTGAAGATGAATACATCATCTGTTTTATCGAATGCTATAAATTTTTCATAAATATCTGGATAGTCTTTAAAGTCATTTATTTCAAATTTTCTACCACATATCAATATTTCTTTTATAGGCGACGAGTGAAATGTGAAAGTCGGTCTTTTTGTGTAATTTAAAAGGTCTTCTTGTTCTATCACATAGTCGTAAAACATATCACCGTCATCATTTTCTATAAAATCGCTTTCGATCGCAATTCGCCTAATAGCCTGTTTACATTTAAATTGAATAATCATTTTAACATAATGAGACACATATGTAGAAGTATTAATCGTATCCTTATCAATGTTTGTTGAAATCAAGCCATCGAAGGAATAACCTACCAACCCGCTCAAAAAATTAATCTTTTCGTTATCAAGTTTTAACATGTTACTTATATCTTAAATAAAATGGTTTGGGATTATTTCCAACAGGATGAACATAATTTAGTTTGATAGAATATCCATTAGGTGTCGTGTTCCCTCCACTATAGAATGATCTTCTAATAACTCCTCCATCATTTAAAGAAACCGTAAACCCTGTGTTTCCCGGATTATATTGTGGTGGTAATCCATATCGTGCTCGTATTTGATTCCATTTTGCGACAGCAGTTGCGTAATCGCTATTAGTCGCGTCAGCATTTATCTGTTTTGGGTTAAATTGGATGTCTTGGAGATTGTTACCCATTGTTATAGATTGAAGTCCTAAGGAATGTGCTTGATCTATAGTTAAATTACTTCTGCCCGTCCACAAATCTAAATTATATTTTTGAGCAAATCTAAAGCCCTCAGCTCCTCCGGTTATAGCTCCCAGGGCAAGGCCCTGTGCTCCTCCTTTAGCTCCCTCACCCAATGATGCTCCAAACGATTTGCCGCTAATTAAACCTCCTGCTGTGCCCAATGTAAATCCTACACCACCGGTGGTTATGGCATTGGTTGCGACTTGTCTTAATACCGGACTTGCAATTTTGTCGGTCAACCCTGTTATGCTAGGTCCAACTAAGTTACCTAATTCGGCCCCAATATCCGCTGTTACTAAACCAGTTATACCAGACAAGTAAGCTTGTCCCCAATCTATATGGCCATGTCCAGATAGTTGAGCAATTATATTGTTGGCCGTTCCTAAAAAGGCGCCGCTTAATGAGGTTCCGAGTCCTCCGGTATTAACAGCGATTTCGCCCGCTATCGTCCCTACAAAAAAATAGGAAAATCCCGTCCATACGTTTGTTACATTGCCCGATGCGATGTTGCTAAATGAGTTAGTAAATCCACCAAGGATTATTCCAAAAGTATCGTCAAGCCCAAAAGCATTTCCGGAAGGGTCGGTATACTTGAGTGGATTATTTAACACATACCCATACCTGTTAAAATTCTGCGTATTGGTAGGGTCTTGAACATATTCATCCGGAGAAAGGAACCTATGCAACAACGGATCATACAAACGGCCGTTCATATTAATCAGCCCAACGCCTAACAAATGTTTCATGCCCCGTATAACCCCGGTCAAGAATTGCAAATGCTGTTAATACGTTGCCTGCGCCATCGGTTAGCTTAACAATATTACCCCAGGCGTCAAATTGGCGTTGCTCTTTTATAGCTCCGCTTGCGTCTGTGATCATCAGGACGCTGCCCTGATAGTTGCGGTGCAGATAAATGTAAGTTAGCAGTGGTACTGGATGTTTGCTGATGCTGCCATTGCCGTAGCTCTATAAGCGTCCCCACCTAAATAAAGTACAAGGCTGGTTTTGCCATTGGACGCGTTTATTTCAAAAAACTATTAAGCTGAAAGCTTATTTTGGAGTTAATAGGATGAATTTAACCATAAGCTGAAATACCCACAAGCGGCACGCTTACGGGAGCGGGGGCAAACATTTTTAGATTGCAGCAAAAAAATTAGACAAAAAATTTTAGTTTCCTCATGGTAGCCATTTAATTATCTGACTCTTTGGCATAAACTTGCTTTGTAAAACTTACGAACAGTATAAAATCGAAAACTTTATTTATCCTTAAAAAATCAAGGATAAGAAGGAAACATTTTCATATTCTCCATTTCAGATGAAGCAGGATAAGGCACCGCCCAGTTAAGCTTCCTTAAATCGCTTATACTTAAATCATATCTTTTTAATATTTTATATTGTTGACTAATGATTTCCATAGGGTATTTTGCAAGGGTATCTGAATCAAATATGAATACCGACAATGTATCTTTTGGCAATGTTTTAAAAACATTGTCCCATCTGAGACTACTATAACTATAGAATGTTTTATTAACATCTAATCTCGATATTATATCAATCGATTTATTTTTCGGTAAAGATGTATCAGGATATAAGGTTCCGTAGGTTCCTCCTGTTGCAATGTAAAATCCAACCGGGCGTGTGCTGTGATTCTCTAACAGGATAGAATATGAGTTATTCATTGAAGATTTTCTACAGCTTAAACCTATCAACAGCAAAGAAAAAGTAGTTAACCCGCTTTTAATTCTATGCAATTTCACACTCGTAGTTAATACCTTCATAGCTTTGTTAACGTCATAAAGCCCATCAATCAATGTAAGCGACATAACAATCAATCATCAGGACCTTCAATGTTTAATGTTCCGATATTGCTTTCTATTTTACTTCCCGCTGCAAATATCGTTTTGTAAGGCTTATCAGAGTTTGCCAGTAGGTTACTTCCTTTTAAAACTAAATTATTAGTGAAAATAAACGGCCCATTGTAATGTGCATCAAAAAAATCAACAAAACAGTTGAAAACGTTATTTTCTATTAATATAGGTTGAATAGTATTGTGTCCGCCTGCTTCAAAAGTTACTTCACTAATAAACACACAGTTTTTTACCTCAAGCCCTTCCTCAAACCAAGCTCCTACAGCGTTAAATATTTTAATATTACAATTCGTGACCTTCACTAACTCTGAAAAGGAACAACCACTAACAATTAATCTATTAATCTATTAATAATACAATTATTGATCTCCAACCTTCTTTGGTATAATGATCAATGTTTAGTTCGTCAACAATTTTATTATTTAATGTCACCATTTTTAAAAACCCAAACTGAAATGATTGACCAAGAACTCTATTTCCCCATAACGCCTCTGAAAGGACACGAAGGGATATACTAACTTATCCGATAGGCATACTTGCGCTAGTAGACGGATGTAATTAAATGTAATATTAGTAGCACCCGCAATACGTGCGTGCTAACCGGCAAGGCTTATGAAATAACAACTATTTTGAATATTTACCCATTGTATCATTCTGTTATGGATAAGTAATTGTCCAATTAGCTTTTCTCACATCACTCTCTGTAAGCTGGTATCGCTTAAGTACCATATTATGCTTTACAATACTATCCCAGGGGGTATGTTCTATTGTATTAGCATCAAAGATAAACATTTGTGTTATTGGGCTAATACCTAAAATGCCAGTTGTAATAAGATCACTATCATTAGCATTAATTTTCGAACTCGTATTGCCTTTGTTATGTGGGATAACCTCTATTCTGTTTAAAGCCGTATCCGGATAGGAATATGAAAGCGCGTAATAAACAGCAGAATTAGAATTGTTTTTTATTTTTATACGTATTGGGTCAACCTCATGTTTACAACTTGACGAATTCAAACCAATGAATAAAAGGGGCATGGTCAGCATTGATAATATTTTTTTCATAATTTCCTTTTCTATTAATTTTTTAAAGTTTTAACCATTTGACCATTCTACTAAACCAACCAGATCCCATATAATTATAATAGCTTCCATAAAGAATAGTAAAATTTTTAAAACCAGAAAATATGACTTGCCCTACTCCTACAACTGCTCCCACCGCTGTAAAAGCTGCACCTAATGAAGCGCCAAGTGCTACACCTACCGTATTTACAATCCCATTTGCAACGAAGTTTGCAGTCAAGTGCAATGTTTGCTTCGCCGCATCACCAATCCAATTCCCAAAACTACTTAGCCAAGTATGGCCCGTTTGGTCGATATATCAAAGTGGGTTATTCAACACATAACCATACCTGTTAAAGTTCTGCGTATTTGTTGGATTCTGCACATTATCATCATGAGATAAAAACCGATGTAACAAGGGGTCATATAACCGAGCATTCATATTAATCAACCCAACACCTAACAAGTGCTCATGCCCGGTATAACCTCTTTCTAAAATGGCAAACGCTGTTAAAGTATTGCCTGCACCATCGGTTAGCTTAACAATATTACCCAGGCATCAAATTGGCGCCGTTCTTCCACATTACCGATTGCGTCAGTAATCATCAATATACTACCTTGAAAATCGCGATGTAAATAATGTAATGCTTCGACGGTTGTGCTTGCAGCTTGTGATATAGTTTTTCGAACCATATAGGCTCTTGTGTATCACTGGCAAATGCCATAACGCCATGTTGAGCAATACATACATTACATTTTAATAAAACAAAAATAGAATCCATAAAAATTTAATAGGAGGGAGCTGCATTGTTTTAAACGCTATAAATTTCTTGAAATTATATATACGCCAAATAGGCAATAGAAGGAACTATATTAAAACTTAATTAATATGAGTCCCTATATTTACTATTTTTTTTGTTTTAAATAAAAAAAATGACTGCATTATTATTTTGTCAAAATAAGGATCACCCGTTATGATCCTTATTTTAGTATTAGGTATAAATGCACCTGTTCCCATCAATCTAAAACCACGATATTGTGATTTTGAATATCCAAGAAAAAACTCCTTTATATCCATAGTAATGTGGATGTTGTCAGCACTGATTAGCTGAAATTTATTATACGGCAACATGGCACCCGTACCAATTCTCTTTTTGAAGAGTGAATCTCTTATTTTCCGGGAATCGACACTATCTAAATCAAATTGATTTATAAAATTATTATTAATGGGTTTCAATGACAAACCAAATACCAAATGTTTAGGTTTTGAAAAAGTATTTTCATAGCCGTCGAATTCAAAATTAATTGATCCTATCTCATTACCTAAAGAATCTAATATATTTCGTTTAATATAGAAATATTTTGAGTCTAAAGGGTTTTTTTCCCAACCCGTCTCCCATTTCCCTATATCTGGGCCAGAGGGCTCCAAATAGAGAAGTTTTTGATACCGAATGCACGATGTCATAAACAGTATTATCAAGCATACCACTATAATTAAAAATGATAATTTTTTCATTATTTGTATCCTCTTGCCGCTTGGTCCATAGTGTCAATAATATAATGTTTAAAAGGATTTAAATTTACATTATAGTTATCATAGTGAACAGAATAGCCAGGTTGAATTTTCCCATATTCCTGCCCTGTATAATTTCTAAAGTGTAAATTTCCAACCTTGAAATGCCCATCTCCTATTTCTGGAATATCACTACCTTCTAAAAGATCAAATACGTTGTTTCCCGTAGAGCCACCGTAATTGTCCTTGATATAATTATATTGCTCTGCTGTTAACAGATCGTACTGTAAGTCTCCCGTGGAACCGACTCCATGTAAAATTTCGTCATCTGTGGGATGAGTAGAGAAGTCATCGTCAAGATAATCCTCCGCTCCTTGTTGTTTAGCATCAATTGTCGCCCTATAGTAGGCTATGTTTTTAAACAATGCAGAAAGAGCACCATTTGTAAATCCATCACCAAATTTCCCGCCGAAGGCTTTTGAAACTATTCCCCCAGATACTCCTCCAAATGCTGTATCTTCTCCAACGCCTGCCCAACTTCCACCAAACTCTACTTCCCCCAAACCAGTTGATATGACTCCGTTAATCGCTCCGGATTCTAGCCCTTTGAAAACGTTTTGTCCTGAAAGCGCATTACTACCTCCACTAACAATAGCCGAAGAAAGGACGTTCCCGGCTAATTTCCCTGCAAAAGACCCCGCAGCGGTAGAGCCTATAACTGAGGAAAACAACGTTGATAAATACGCCCCCGTACCGGCTGCCAAACCACTTACCAAGCCCGCCTTTACAGAAGCCCAACCCAATTACCGGTTTCAATAGAATGCGATACATATCCAACAGCAAATCCGATGATGGCTCAATAAAAAAACACCCATTTTTATCGGTATATTTGAACGGATTATTCAACACATACCCATACCTGTTAAAGCTCTGCGTATTTGTTGGATTCTGCACATTATCATCAGGAGATAAAAACCGATGTAACAAGGGGTCATATAACCGAGCATTCATATTAATCAACCCAACACCTAACAAGTGCTCATGCCCGGTATAACTTCTTTCTAAAATGGCAAACGCTGTTAAAGTATTGCCTGCACCATCGGTTAGCTTAACAATATTACCCCAGGCATCAAATTGGCGCCGTTCTTCCACATTCCCACTGGCATCGGTGATCATTAAAATGCTCCCTTGATAATCGCGGTGTAAATAATGTAATGCTTCGACGGTGGTGCTTGCGGTCTGTTCGTTTTTCCAAATGGCCGGTGCGCTATAAGCATCGCCGCCTAAATAAAATACAAAGCTGGTTTTACCGTTGGGGATTGGTTTTATTTCAAAGAACTTTTAAGCTGGATGCTTATTTTATTTAGGTCGAAGTATTATCTTTAGTCTGTGAGGGTTTAAGGATATGTTATAGTAAAATTACTGCGGCTTAAATCGTTTAATGTTAATACATAATGTTTTAACACCTTATTGTTTATTTCGACCGAATCACAACTGGAGAAGGTTTCAGTGTAATTTTTTGGATCGACTATATAGATGTCTTCAGTTGCATTTTTTAACATACTGCTTTCTATACAAAAATTGTAAGGACGATAAGCATGCGTAGCGCCTTTATCGACAATTTCTCCATCCAATCTGCATCGACCATCGGCACCTGGAATCCTGATCGCCACGGTAATCGCATTTTGAGAGTTATTTTTAATGTAGATATAATAATGGCAATCCGTACTCGCCTTTTTGCATTCGCCTGACATCAGTGTTAGCGAAAATAAAACTAAAAAAATTCTATTTTTCATGTTATCTATAGTAGGTTATTTCATTTTAGCTCAAGGCTGCAAATTTCCACGAGGGATATAAGAAAAGAATTATTTAAGGATACTCTATAGTCCAATTTCTTGCTCTCAAATCATTTATAGTCAAATCATATCGCTTTAGCACCATATAATGTTTTTTTATAGTGTCATTGGTGTACCTTCTATTACAGCTGCGTCAAAAATATATACCATTGTTTTTGAAGATGGATAATTCTCAAAATAATTCTCATAAGATTCGCGTATAGCAAGTGCTGAAGAATTAACTTCCCCTGGGGCTACTTTATCGCTGCCAGCATTTGCTTTTGGTTCGCCAAAGTCAAACCCTAATGTGTCAGGGAAAGTACGGCTACCTTCAACATAGACAGAAATTGATGAATTATTATGAAACTTAATAGTACGATGACTATTAGGTCTTCCCTTTTGACAAGTAGATACTGAAAGACCGAATGTTAACGCAAGCAGGTTAAAATATCTTTTTCATTTTTTTGGTGGTGTTAAATATTTAATGCCTCGCCAAAGTGGATATGCAGGCATGTCCCAATTTAAATTATATCTGTAATTAGGATCATAAATAGGGCTATAAGCATTGTCCCATCTATAATTACTACCTTCATGTTCATTAAAATAAGCAAATGCCCTACTATTTGCATCTTGCTCTACAGCATTCTGATCCTGTTTATTTGCATTACCCAGGAAACTTGGAACAGCGTATTTGTTGAACCAATTCCATCCGGCATACTGACTTTGTAAATAATGACCCATATTCATGCTGAAATACTTTATTATTTGGATCTGCAGTTACCCCACGTTCTCCAAAGATAAAATTGCCTAGGGTAAAATCCGATCTTGTATGAAAGGTTCTTTCTATGGCAGTGGCTCCTCCATAATATGACACACTCTGAATTTCACTACGCATGTTGTACATAATTGCTACTGTATAGCCGAGGATAGTCTGAGGCAATTCTTTAGTAAACATAGAAAATACTTGTTTGAAATTTCCTTGAAACAATCATGTTTATGACTTTCCTCACTCAACCTTATACGTATAAATTTGCCTGCCTAATTCGCCGGCGGCGTTTATTCCCTCAACTACAACCCGGTAAGTTCCCGGTCCGTCGGAATTAAAAAAATCGAGAGTGGCTTTGCCATTAACGTCGGTATTTACATATGGGTTCCAATAAATGGTAGTGCGCAGATCGGGCTTGGCAGCATTGTTAGGCCGGTCATAGCGCGGCGAGTAAAACTGCCGGACGCTATTATAACCTTTAGGCGAAATGTTGACGATGTTAGGGTCGTAGTGTTTGCGCTGGGTAGGCAGTTTCGTTACTATAATTACGTATCCGTCTTTATAGTCATCGCCGCTTCGTAATAGGTTAACCATTGCCAAATTATTTCTTATCACTTCAATTTTGGCTATATCCTCCGTCCCGATACTACCCTCCAGTATTTCATCAGTTTCAGAATGACTTGTGATGTGCCTGCCGTTTACAATTATTCCAATTTCATGCGTTTGGGTAATATGTCCGCTTTTTATTCTTTCATCTGTAAGAATCGGGGCTGTAGGGTATCTTGAATCCATCAATACCTTGAACCCTTGTGGGTCTTCTCTGATTCTGATACCCGCCAGGCGGGCTTGCAAAAACATTTCGAGCGTAAGATAATTTTCCGGATCGGGGATGGTAAGGATATTATCAGCCGATTGCTCATCAGGTAAGCTGAACATTTCTTGTGTAGCGTTGCCTTTGTTAGCATTTTTTACCGTTGATTTAATTTCCACCTGTTTTAAAACATGCATACCGGCTAATTGCGCCGATATACCCTCTTGTTCGGCTTTTTGCAGGTTGGCTTTGATGATGTTTACTTCGACCGCGTTTTGTTTTTTGTTGATAGCAACGGGCAGAACGCTATCTAAAGAAATAATTAGATTGCTGCTATTTTTTATGCCTCGCGCCTGTACGGCAAACTTTGCGCTGTCAGGAAATATCAGGTTGGCAAACTTGAACTGGCCATAAGCATCTGTAGTAGTGACTTTAGAGATGCGCGCGTTGACGGATACAAGCATGACCGTAGCGTTTGGCGATGGCTTGTGTTGCAGATCGGTCACTGTGCCGGCGATAGTTCTGCCCAGGCCTTCGGCCTTAAATTTCGGTTTGGTATTTATCACGCTATCCAATAGCGTCCATTCAAACCGGCGATAGCCTTGTGTAAGCATTAAGTTATCGAGAGCCTGGTTTACTTCGTCTGTATCGGCCGTAAAATAATAATTTGGCCTTTCTATATAACCTTTAATATCTGAGCTTAACAGGATATTTGAAAAAATGGTACTCTCAGCACTCTCGTCTACCGGCACTTTACTTTCGTCAATCACCGCTATGGAGAAGTTCGCTGCGACAGGAGATTCGTTGAATTCCTTCGCGTTTAGCTCCAACTGTACATGTTCTTTGCTTTTAAATAAAGCTTTATTGGTTTTTATGGACAGTTGCATGTGGTCATTATTCTTAATAAAAGCAATGCGCTCGTTCAACGGTTGGTAGTTTTTATCGAAAATGGTAAACTGAGCAATACCACTCGGAATAGACTTTTTTTCAAGCCAAATAGACGTTATGCTGCCGGCTATATTTACGGGCGACGCAAAAACAATTTCGCCGCTGCGATGCACTATCAGGTTAATTGAAGATTGTTTTAAACCTGGGGAAGCGTGTATGCGCACTAATACGCTATCCTTGTTTGGCTGATAAACACTCAGTACATAACCCTCATTTAAAGCCATAGGCAACGCGACGCTTTTTGTTACGTTGCCGGCAAACTTGATATTGGCAGTATAAGTTTTACCAGGCAAAGGTTTCAATAAAAAGTTACCCATGCCGGCGCGCAGGGTATTAATTTGCGCTATCTCTTTGTTGTTATTATCGGTTATTGTGCCGCTTATGGCTACTCCTAACCCGTCTGTGCCCACTGCCTTAAAGCCAACTCGTGATGTTATTCCATTAATTAAGTTTCCGCTTTCGGGGAAAAACTGGATATCTGTTGGTAATAAACCTGATTTCGGATCTGTTTTCTCTGTAAACGTTTTGGGATTGCCGACGGTAAAGGTATGGTCAAAGAAATAATCGGCGCCGGCATTCCGCATCCATTGGGTGTAGGCACGCAGGCGATAGGCCCCTGCTTTAATATCGTCGGTGAGTGTGAGGTTCCCGGCTATAGTACCTGAGTCGACAGGTAACTGTAGTGTTTTTACCGATTCATTTTGCTGATTTATTAAATCGACATAAGCAGAACCGCTTAACCGGGATAGCTGGTGCCTGCTGCCGCTGGTTAAATAGCCTTTAAACCAAATGGTGTCGCCGGGAGCATAGTAAGGCTTATCCATATGCAGATAGGCTTTTTCCTGCGGTATACTATCCGTCCATTTCACAAGAGCGTTAAGGCGTGGATTGGTAAGTACGGTACCCCGGGGAATATCAGGCAAAGGTGGTTTATATTCGACCGGCAGTTGATCGCCTACGCGTTCTCTTGCCCAGTAACCTTGTATAAAGAAATCACGATAATCTGTGTAACTGCCTTTCTTATCAATAACTGCCACATCTGTTGCCAACCTTAAAAGTGTGGCTTTGTTGGATATAACCATATTTTTTTTGGAATCAGACATATAAGTTGCAAACAATGCAGCTTTTTTGGGGTCGTAAATAACATATAACTGCTTGAACCGGAATGCGCTGAAGGTGGTATCAATTGGGGTGACGAGCGAATCAAATTTCACGGGTCGGTTTTTTACTATCACTTTGTATCTGTCTACTACAGAGCTATCAAACCTTATGGTGCCGTAACCATAAAGCGGCCTGGCTAAAAAACCGTTTTCTAAGGTATTGTTTGCATATACAGAACGCAAGAAATGCATAAAAGAACCCTTATAAGTCTCCAGCCGGTTTTTGGCCCATTGCTGTTTTTGTTCGTCGGTGCCCTTAAGTTCTTCAAAACTAAATTCGCCGTGGTATAATACTATGCCATCAACATAATTATAACCGAAATCCTTGATAAGATACCTGATGCGGTACCCCAGCCGCTTGTTTTCTATGATCAGGAAGTCGTCAGCGTCCGCCATTAATAATCCTTTTTTGGTGCTGAAGTTCACTACTTCGGGATTAAGAATAGTGCATTGCTTACCATTAGCCGACCCTCCCAGGAACTCCCGGCTAAATATTTTGAAATTTCTGGCCCAGGCTTTTTTATTCCCTACAGTTACCTGCCCAAGATTGATTGTTTTGACCTGCATTTTCATGTCAATGGTAACAGAGGTATTCTTTACGATAACGTTGCGCGTTAAAGGTGCAAAACCTATCATTTGTACAGAAAGTTGAAAGCTTCCGGCAGGCACGTAGTTGAAATTGAACCGGCCATTGTCATCAGCCGCCATTATGCGCTCTGAGCCGCCAACAAAAACAGTTGCACCTTTAAGTGGTTCACCTTTCTCATTAGTAACTATTCCGGATACAGTGTATCCTTCCTGCGCAAAGGCTCCCGAGGATATCAGGGAAAAGACGACAAAGCACAGCAATTGGTAAACTGTTTTCATAGAGAGGCGTTTAGGCCCAACTAATATACGGCGTAGTTTAGTCGCATACAACAACTAACAAGTCATAATTTGCTACAAGGCTGCTTGTCGATGAAAAATAAAAAAGCCTTTAATCTTTCGACTAAAAGCTTTCTGACTAATTAAGTGATCCCATCAGGATTCGAACCTGAGACCCACAGATTAGAAATCTGTTGCTCTATCCAGCTGAGCTATGGGACCATCACGAAATAATTCGTGGGGCAAAGATGCAAAAATCAACGTAAAAACAGAATGGAAATTTTAACTTTATTATTACACAAGCTATACAAAAACGTAAAAGCTTAATCTGTTGTTAATATGAAGTAAAAGGGCGATCATATTTTTTTAGATACAAAGTGTTTAAAATACAATAAGAAATTATACATTTAGCCCACTATTTTAAAATTAAAGGTATGATTATAATTGCTGACGGCGGCTCAACCAAAACTAACTGGTGTTTACTGAATGACGAGGGTAAGAAAGTATACTTCAACACCGAAGGATATAACCCATACTTTTCAAGTATTGAATACATCATTAACTCGTTAAATGAAAGTTTACCGGCCGATTTGGAGAAGGACAAAATTACAGAAGTAAACTACTATGGCGCAGGCTGTTCAACGCAAGAGAAACGCGACCAGGTTAAACAAGCCATGAGCGCTGTGTTTACTAAAGCGCAGGTGAACATTGGTCACGACTTGTTAGCTGCTGCACGTGCACTGCTGGGCCGCAACGCAGGCTTTGCTGCTATTTTAGGTACAGGTACCAACACCTGTATTTATGACGGTAAAGAAATTGTTCAAAATATAGACTCTGGAGCCTATATTTTGGGTGACGAAGGTAGCGGTTGCCATATTGGCAAAAAATTGCTGACCGACTATATCAGGGGCTATATGCCTGAAGTGGTGCGTGCCTTATTCTGGGAAACCTACCAACTTACACCAGACGATGTGAACGAAGAGGTTTATACCAAACCGTTGGCTAACCGTTTTTGTGCAAGCTTCAGCAAGTTTGTTTATGACAACAATGTACATATTGAATATTCAAGAAACCTGGTTAGAACATCATTCGAAGATTTCTTTAAAAACCTGGTAACTCATTACCCTGATTACCAAAAGTATACCTTCAACTGCATTGGCTCGGTAGGTTATAACTTCCGTAACGTGTTGGAAGAGGTTTGCGTTGAAAACGGGATGCAAGTGGGCAATATTATCCGCTCGCCTATAGACAGTCTGGTTAAATTCCACCAGGAGTTGGCTGCTGAGGTTAAGTAATAAGTCCTAAGTCCCGGGGCTATTAGAGTTTGAAGTCAAATTCCATAAAAAAAGCGAAATGAAAATTTCGCTTTTTTTATTTCCAAGAGATTTAAGACTCTCGACTTAAGACCGTCACTCCGCCGTCAACTCATTCTGAAATATCTTGGCATACTTGCGGCGGTCAAATTTATAGAGTTTTGCTGCGCGATAGGATACACCTTTTTGTTTTTCAACCAGTTCTTTCAGGAAACCGTAACTCAGCATTTTTTTGCGAAAGTTACGTTTGTCAAGCTTCTTATTCAGGATAGCCTCATATAGGCCCTGTAGCTGGGTAAGCGTAAATTTTTCAGGTAGCAGATCAAACGCTATAGGCTGGTGGTTCAGGCGGCGGCGTATCTTGCTAAAACCGTTTTTAAATATTTCGGTGTGGTCAAACGCCAGTTTTGGCAGGCTATTAACCGGGTGCCATACCGCCTGTCTGGCGTATTGGCTTATAGGTCTTAACTCTTTTTGTCCGTTAATGCGTATCAACGCGTAGTAACCTACGGTTATCACGCGGCCCTGCGGGTGGCGGTTAACTTCGCCAAAGGTGTGAAACTGCTTCATCTGCAGGTCGCGCAGGCCGGTTAGCTCATAAAGTATACGGTCGGCAGCATCGTCAAGGCTTTCATCCTGTTTTACAATATATCCCGGTAATGCATACCAACCTTTGAAAGGCTCTTCGTTACGTTCAATTAAAAGTATTTTAAGTTCGCCGGCCTCAAACCCAAAAATCAGGCAGTCGATACTGAAAACCGATTCAAACGTGGGTAATTTCTCTTCCAAAATAGCGTTAAAATTAAGTTGTTATTTTATTACGATAAATGCTGTACTGGCATCAAAAATAAATAAAAATAAATTTAAGAGTGTAATTTTCACACCTTATATTCGTGCAAAATTTTTTTTAGTAAAAAGATGAGTAAAATTTCGAAAATAGGAGTGCTTACTTCAGGCGGCGACGCACCGGGAATGAACCCTTGCATACGCGCTGTTGTACGTACCGCTATATTCAACGGATTGCAAGTTGTTGGTATAAAGCAGGGCTACAAGGGGATGATTGAGAATGATATGTATGAGATGGGCACCCGCTCTGTTAGCAACATATTAAATTTAGGCGGCACTATTTTAAAAACAGCACGCTGCCTGCCTTTCCGTACCGACGAAGGTATGGAGACAGCCTATCAAAACATTAAAGCACAAGGCATTGATGGTTTAGTGGTTATTGGCGGCGACGGTACCTTTACCGGTGCGCTGCGTTTTTCGCAGAAATATCCTGACATTTCAGTAATTGGTGTACCCGGAACTATTGATAATGACCTTTACGGCTCGACGTATACTTTAGGTTTTGATACCGCAACCAATACGGTTATTGAGGCTATCGACAAAATTCGTGATACAGCCGATTCGCATGACCGTTTGTTCTTTGTCGAAGTAATGGGCCGCGATTCGGGCGCTATTGCTTTACGCGCGGGTATATCATGCGGTGCCGAAGCTATTCTGCTTCCTGAAAAGTCAACCGCTATGGAAGATCTGATAGCGCATCTTAAAAATGGTGCCATTAATAAAAAATCATCAAGTATAGTAATCGTGGCCGAAGGTGATAAAACCGGAGGAATTTATGACCTGGCTAAAGCGGTGCAGCAAGAAATTACACATTACGATATTAAAGTTACCGTACTTGGGCACTTACAACGCGGTGGCGCGCCAAGCAGCTTTGACCGCGTGTTAGGCAGCCGCTTAGGTTTTGCTGCCGTTAATGCACTTATTTCCGGCCAAAGCCAAAAAATGGTGGGCCTGGAGGCCAACCATATCAAGCTAACACCGCTTGAGGAAGCTTTAAGTCATCACGATTTTAAACTGGAGTCGGACTTGTTGCAAATGATGGACATACTTGCCATATAATGATCGCAGTTGTATATAGCGGATCGAATCATGCAGACTGGCGCTTGTCAGACAAAGGACGAACTATTGCATCGTTCAAAACAAGTGGTATCAATCCCTATTTTAATGATGAGAAACACATCATGCAACTGTTAAATAAAAATATAAACCTGATCCACCACGCCGAAGAAGTTAAACGTATTTATTTCTTTGGTGCCGGCTCTTCATCAAAAGAGTTGCAGGGAGTGGTTCATGACGCATTGACATCGTTCTTTAAATTTGCTAAAATCAACGTATCGCATGATATTGAGGGTGCAGCAATTGCTTGTTGCCGCAACTCGCCGGGTATTGTTGGTATTTGCGGCAGCGGCTCAAATGCAGCCTGGTACGATGGGCGTAAAACTAAGCCAAACAACTATGGTTTGGGTTATATTTTGGCCGACGAAGGATCAGGAAACTGGCTGGGCAGGCAGCTTATTAAAAATTTCATCAACGAGACATTGCCCGAGCATCTGCGTAAGAAATTTGCACACAAATATGAGGCCGACAGAAAGACCTTGCTTGAAAAAGTATACCGGCAAAAACAAACTGCATTGTACTTAAGTACATTTAGTGAGTTTTATGTCGATAATGATGGCGACGAATATCTTAAAAACGTCATAAAACAAGGTTTTAATAAACTAATAGCCACATACTTGTTACCTTTACATAAGCAACATCCGCAGGCACCACTCCATTTTGAAGGCTCGGTAGCTTTTGCTTTTCAGGATTATCTGCACGAAGCTACCGCCGAAGCCGGTCTGACCATCGCGGGTATTATAAAAGAACCTATAAACAATCTATTAACGTATTATTCAAATAAAAATTAAAAATCATGAAAATAGGAATTAACGGTTTCGGCCGTATTGGACGCCTTGCTTTCAGAGCTGCAGTTGAAAGACCGGACATTGAAGTTGTTGGTATTAATGACCTTGTTGAGCCAGATTATATGGCTTACATGTTAAAATACGATTCAACTCACGGTCAGTTCAAAGGCACTATTGCTGTGGAAGGTGGCCACTTGGTTGTAAACGGTAAAACTATACGTGTAACTGCTGAGAAAGATCCTGCTAACCTTAAATGGAGCGAAGTAGGTGCTGAGGTTATTATTGAGTCAACAGGTTTATTCTTAACTCAAGAAAGCGCACAAAAACACATTGATGCCGGTGCAAAAAAAGTAGTGATGAGCGCGCCTGCAAAAGACGATACCCCGACTTTCGTTATGGGTGTTAACCATAAACTATTAAAAGCTGATCAAAATATCGTATCAAACGCATCTTGTACTACCAACTGTTTAGCGCCTATTGCTAAAGTGTTAAATGATAAATTTGGTATTGAAGAAGGTTTAATGAGCACTATCCACGCGGTAACTGCTACTCAAAAAACAGTTGATGGCCCGTCTGCAAAAGATTGGAGAGGTGGTCGTGGCGCTTATCAGAATATCATACCTTCATCAACCGGTGCTGCTAAGGCCGTTGGTTTAGTTTTGCCTGAGCTGAAAGGTAAATTAACAGGTATGTCATTCCGCGTTCCGGTAGCTGACGTATCTGTGGTTGACTTAACTGTACGCTTAAAAAACCCTGCTACTTATGAGGATGTTAAAGCTGCAATGAAAGAGGCATCACAAGGTGAATTGAAAGGTATTTTAGGTTATACTGAAGATGAAGTTGTATCTGAAGATTTTAAAGGTGATGCACGCACTTCAATATTTGACGCTAAAGCAGGTATTGCATTGAACAATAACTTTGTTAAAGTTGTATCATGGTATGACAATGAGTGGGGTTATTCAAACAAATTGATCGACCTTGTTCAGGAAATTGGTAAATTATAATTAAACACATTATAATTGAAAAGCCTCCGAGTAATCGGGGGCTTTTGTGCTTTAGCCCCTGGTGAATAGGCTGTCACCCTGAGGCCCCCGAAGGGGACGCGGCGGGTATTTGCCCTTATACCAAATTTTGCCATCGTGAGCGGAGCGAAGGACCTGCCGGGCGAAGTTATGCAAGGTTTACAGATTCTTCGTTTCGCTCAGAATGACAAAAAAGTTAAATGTGTATATTAGTCATACACATTTAACAGTACTCCAATGCTTAAACACTTACTACTTATCCCGCTGCTCGGCATTACTATAGCTGGCAAGGCCCAGATCAAATATCCGACACCCCAGGAAAGCGATTACAGCATTAAAGACTTCACCTTTGAAAGCGGCGAAAAACTGCCCGAGCTACGCATACATTGCATAACTGTCGGCAAACAACACAAAGATGCCAATGGCCGCACCGACAACGCAGTGCTCATTATGCACGGCACTACCGGCGACTCAAAAGGCTTGATAGGTATCCCACGTTTCTCGAACACCTTATTTGCACCCGGCGCACCTTTGGATGCCAACAAATATTACATTGTTTTTATCGACGGCATTGGTCACGGTAAATCGAGCAAGCCCAGTGACGGCTTGCATATGAAATTTCCGAAATATACTTATAACGATATGGTGAAGGCTCAGTACCTGCTGGTTACGCAGCATCTGGGCATCAATCACCTGCGTTTGGTGATGGGCACATCTATGGGAGCGATGCATACCTGGGTTTGGGGTTATACTTATCCCGACTTTATGGATGCGTTGTTGCCGCTGGCCAGCAACCCGGTCGAAATTGCGGGCCGTAACCGCATGATGCGCAAGTTGGCTATTGACCTGATAGAAAACGACCCCACCTGGATGGGGGGCGAATACAAAACTCAGCCTAAAGACGGTTTATTGGGTGCCACAGCCTGTTTGTTGTTTATGGGCAGCAGCCCACTACAGATGCAAAAGGCAGCGCCAACGCGCGAACAGGAAGATGCATTGCTAGCCAGAACAGAGGAACGTTACTATAAATTATTAGATGCCAACGATGTGATCTACGCTTTTGATGCTTCGCGATATTACAACCCTACACCGCACCTGGAACAAATTAAAGCGCCTTTGTTTGCCATTAATTCGGCTGACGATGTGATCAATCCGCCCGAGTTAGGCTTGATGGAAAAAGAAATCAGGAAAGTTGCCAAAGGCAGGTATATACTATTGCCATTGACCGATAGAACGTCGGGCCACGGCACACATTCCAACCCCACCATCTGGGGCAATTATTTAGAAGAATTGATGGCAATATCTGCGAAGAAATAATGTAGTTTATAGTTCCGCAACATTCGTCATTGCGTTCGGGACAATGCCAGATTGGATACCAAATAGAAAGCCTTCTGATTAATCAGAAGGCTTTCTATTTCAATTGTTCTTATATTATTGTGTGATGTTATGCTTCCTGAATTGAGTCGTTCACATCATCAGCGGCGCCCTTTACTTTTGATTTGGCACGGTTAACCTGATCTTGTGCTTCATTGGCTAAATTATTACCCTCTGAACGGATCTCGTCAGATACGCCGTCTCTGTAATTATACATATCCTCGGCGGCAGAACCAAATTTTGATTTTGCTTTTTCGTAAACGTTGTTGCCATATTCTTTTATTTGGTCTGACACTGTACGCGCCCCTTCTTTTGCTTTGCCGGCAAGTTCATCGGCATAACCGGCTAAACTGCCTCTGGTTTCTTCGCCGCTGCCGGGCGCAAATAACAATCCTAACACTGCACCTGCTGCGGCACCCACCAAAATTGCTGCTAAAAGTTTTGATTGATCTTTCATGGTTTTCATATTTATGTAGCTCACCTCATTAACACAACAACAGTGCCAAGCAGTTTGCCATATCAAAAAATAGCGTAATAACCCACAGCTGTAATAAATACAATACGCCAGTGCCTAACATGCCGCACAACAGTAATACAAGCCTTTCACTCAACGTTATAAATCGTACTTTTACAGTTAAATAAAGATCAACAGATATGAAAAAGGTTATCCTGCTTACAGGTTTTGTTATAGCATTGGCTGGTGTTAAATCATTTGCCCAAACCAACATCCCCGCAAAAGAAGCTGCAAAACACTTTAAAGAAAAAGTAGTAATATGCGACCAGATATATGGCGGCAAATTTTTAAGTAATTCAGGTATCACTTTAATTGATGTAGGTGGCGCTCATCCTAATGAATTGCTTACGCTTTTGATTAAGGGTGATGACCGTAAAAAATTCAAAGATGCACCTGAGGAAAGCCTGAAGGGTAAAAAAGTTTGTATAACCGGACAAATTGTCGATTACAAGGGAAAGCCGGAGATCATTATTACAGACCCGGCCCAGATAAAATTGCAGTAGTGCTTAGTCAGTTGAAAGTCCTGAGTCTTGTACTGTTGGGGTAAGCTTTTCAAACTATTAATTTTGTTGTCCTGAGCGATAGTGAACCTTTGCAACCTGCACCCCGGCCGGCAGATTCTTCGCTATCGCTCAGAATGACAAACAACGTTTAAGAGGAGTAAACACTTTGCACCCTGTCACGCAGATTATAACCTGACGCCATTACTTCGCCATACGCACCGGCAGTACGCACTGCAATCAAATCGCCACGGAAAGACTCGGGTAGTTCAACATCCTTACGGAAACAGTCGGTGCTTTCACAGATAGGGCCAACGACATCGTATTTCAGATCAGCGGCAGCACCGCGGCTAACATTTTCAATTTCATGATAAGCCTGATACAACATCGGACGAATCAGCTCCGTCATGCCGGCATCCAGCACCAGGAAATTCTTTTTCTGTCCGTTTTTAACATAAAGTACTTTTGATATCAGCGAAGCACACTGTGCAACCAGCGCTCTGCCCAGCTCAAAATGCACCTCCTGATCGGCCCGGACATTTAAAAAATCTTTAAACACCTTAAAGTAACTTTCAAAATCACTGATGGCATTGCCGTCCGGGTTATGGTAATCTACTCCTAAACCACCGCCTGCATTCAACACTTTTACGGTAAAGCCATGATCTTCAAACCAGGTAGCTATTTCGTTAATGCGTACGCAAAGGCTTTTGTAAACTTCCATATCGGTTATCTGCGAGCCAATATGAAAATGTACACCTACAAACTGAATGTTCTTGCAGGCGTGCAGCGCTTGCAGCACATCGTCCAGTTGCCAGGTATTAACGCCGAATTTGTTCTCATCTAAACCGGTAGTGATGAAGTGGTGCGTATGCGCATCAACATTGGGGTTTATACGGATAGCCACTTTAGCAATCTTGCCCTTTGCCTGTGCCAGTTCATTGATGATCTCCAACTCTTGAACAGACTCGACGTTGAAGCAGAAGATATCGGCATCTAAGGCCAGATTTATTTCTTTGTCTGATTTACCCACGCCCGCAAATACCACCTGCTTGTTTTTAAAACCATAGTCGATAGCTGCCTTAACTTCGCCGCCACTCACACAATCGGCCCCAAAACCAAACGACTGGATCATCTGCAGTACTTTTGAATTGAAGTTGGCCTTTAAAGCATAATGCACATGAAAGCCATAGCGCGAAGACGCATCATAACAGGCCTGCAAAGTTTGCCGAAGCACCTCTAAATCATAATAATAAAAAGGTGTTTCGGCGTTTTTAAAACGGGTAATAGTATCGGGAGTGAACATTATCTAAAATGTATTGTGTCATTGCGAGCGTAGCGTGGCAATCGCGAACTTTTCTTTTTGCGATTGCTTCGTCGTTTCTCCTCGCAACGACAGATTAATAGTACTTAAAATAGCCTGCTATGCAAACTTCTCAGCGCCTCAACCTTGTCTTCGGTTTTAACTAATACTGATAAGTTGTGATTACTGCCTCCATACGAGATCATACGTAAAGGTAAATGCTTTAACGCTTCCAAAACGCGCGACCCGAAGCCGTGCTTATCGGCGGCAAAATCGCCAACCACACAGATAATGGTTTGGTCGGCATCGATCTCCACATCGCCGAATGATCTTAATTCGCTCAGAATTTCTTCCAGATGGGTGGTGTCGTCGATGGTTAATGATACAGCCACCTCTGAGGTAGTGATCATATCAATAGACGTTTTATATCGCTCAAATACTTCAAATATACGGCGCAGGAAACCGTAAGCCAATAACATGCGGCTTGAGTTGACCTTGATAGCTGTAATGCCGTCTTTAGCGGCGATAGATTTGATTTGGTTCTTTTCACTGTCGGTAGTAATTAAGGTGCCTTTGGCCTGTGGGTCCATGGTGTTTAACAGCCGAACCGGTATTTTATATTTCTGCGCAGGGAACACGCTTTGCGGGTGCAGAATTTTTGCACCAAAGTAAGCCAGCTCAGCAGCTTCGTCAAATGATAACTGAGCGATGGGTTTGGTACCCTGAACAATACGCGGATCATTATTGTGCATGCCGTCAATGTCGGTCCATATTTGCACTTCCTCGCTACGGATACCCGCACCGATCAATGAGGCTGTATAGTCACTACCTCCCCGGCGCAGGTTATCTATCTCGCCAAACGCGTTGCGGCAAATATATCCCTGGGTAATGAATAGTTTATTATCAGGTGCTGCATCTAACAGCGGCGTTAAATGCGTGGTGATATGATCTACATCAGGCTCATTATCTTCATCGGTTTTCATAAAATCCAGCGCATGCAACAGTACAGACGGTATGCCGATCTCCTTCAGATAAACATGATATAAGGTAGTTGACAGCAATTCTCCCTGGGCCAATACTATTTTATCTTCCACAGGGGTGAACAGGTCATTAGCCAGATTGCTCAACAAACTAAAGTGGTACTCAATAACTTCTTTACCTTGTGCAAGAAACTCGGGCCGGGCAAACAGTTCTCGTATAAAGGTTTCATATTTCTCCTTTAAAACAGCAATTAACTGGCCGGCTTTGGGCTTGTCGCCCGCTAAATAAGCCTGACCAATTTCAACTAAACTGTTTGTTGTACCCGACACAGCCGACAGTACAACGATCTGCCTTTCGGAAACATCAATAATGTCCAGCAGCTTTTTCATCCGCTCCGGGCTACCTACCGACGTTCCGCCAAATTTTAAAACCTTCATTTTATCGCTCTTAAACACAATGCTACTGCTATTTAACATAGCAGATTAGCGGCGCTAAAAATAGGGTTTTAACGCCTATTAATTGTATAATAAATCACAAAAAGTCAAGAGAAAAAAACCGCGTCGGGATGTTGACAGAGCCCTTTTGACCGTATAAAACCTTTGTGAGAGTGTTAAAATACTGACTAACTCGTCTGTTTTTAATAATATTGCGGCTGTTTTTTTGGAGCGGGGAGATTTATTACTTTACTTTACATCAGGTTATTTTAATAGGGGTATTAAATAGCTATACCTAGCCGCTTGTATTTTATGCAGGCGGCTTATTTTTTTATAGCCTGTCTTACTTAATATGCTCATTGGCGATGAGTTCAAATAGCTCATCATTATCCACGCTTTCATCGAAGCATTCCATCATCAGCTGTTCTATATGATTGTAGTTTAAGCGGTGCGCTACCATTTTTAAAAGTCCATAGGTGGTAATATTGATATTTTCTAATACCTGGACATACATGATCAGGTCCATATCATTTAATATAGCCAGATCTTTCTTTTCACTAAGACAAAATTCATCTTTAACAATGGCTTTGATAGGGTTGCAATTTTTATCGGATGGCTGTTCGCCAATGGTCTCAAAAATTTCTTCCATCCTGATGATCTGTTTTTTCAAGTCTTCCCAAAACTCATGCATGCCCAGTTGCAGCGCGTTAAATGATGCTTTTTCGATAAGGTCCGGCATTTTTTGGTCGAGATATCGTTTGGCGAAGTATAGTCGATTCAAATTGTGTACAAATACCTTATAGGGTAAGTGCCCGTCAGCTGACTTGTTGTTGCTTCTCATAGTGATAATGGTTAAGCGGTAAGACAAATAAACTTATAACACAACAACAATTAAGAGGCAGAATGTTTGCGGTAATAGATTTATATGCGGTAGCTTTGCCCGATACTTGAAACTATGAAATACAAACTAGGCGATTTCGTCCGATTTGTTGACGAAAAAATGGAAGGTTTTATTACCCGCATTATCGACGACCAGATGATAGGCGTAACCGGCGAAGACGAATTTGAGATCCCCGTGCTGGCGAGTAAGGTTACGTTGGTACACGGGTACAAGCCCGCCGGAACAGAACAAGCGCCATCAACCGGCATTGAACCACAAATACTACAAGGCGAGTTCAAAACCAAAGGCATATATTTAGGTGTTGTGGCCGATGCCAAAGCAAACGCTGTAGTGCATTTTAATTTGCTGAATGATACTTCGTTTCAGCTATTGGTAACGCTAACAACCGATAAACACGGTTTCAAAGGCGAGTATGCAGGCGTCATCGCGCCTAAATCAGCATTTAAAATTTATTCAGCTCAACTGGCCGACTTGCAACTGTGGCCAAAGTTTCTGATCAATATACTTTACTACACTACACAAAACATAGAAGCACCGGCACCTTTATCTTTTAGCGAGAAATTCAAGGCTAAGGATTTTTCGGGGAACAAAAAGAATCTGCCGATCATGAATCAGCCGGGTTGGTTGATCCGGCTGGATGAAGCTGACTTAGTTATCGACCCACAAAGATTAAAGGAAAGCTTCTTTAAAACAGCCGAAGAAAAAGTAGTAATTGATAAACCGCAACGCGAGGTCGACCTGCACATTGAAAAGCTGCGCGACGATTATCAATTTTTAAAAAGTGCCGAGATACAACGCATACAAATAGCTCACTTCACTAAAGCGCTGGACGCCGCTGTTGTGCATCAGCTACCAGAGATTGTCTTTATCCATGGTACCGGTAATGGCATATTGCGCCACGAGTTACACAAGGTGTTAAGCAAACATCCCAAAGTACAAACCTTCATGGATGCTTTGAAAGAAAAGTTTGGTTATGGCGCTACCAGGGTGGTGCTAAAATAAAAAGCTTAAGATGTTGCCAGTTGTACATTTTGATAACTGGTTTCAGCAAAACGCTCAAACAGCTGGTCGAGTATTTGCTGGGTATTGTCCGGATAGTTTACCTTTACTACCTGCCCGTTTTGCAGCCAATTCATGATTTTTTCATCGTGTTTTGGTTTCAGGCTTTTAATTACCGGTACGCCCATTTCTTTAAGCAGCTCGGCATTGAGTTGTTGCTCGTATTGGTTTTTCATCGGGATAACCAGCAGCTTTTTTTTCAGGAACAATGCCTCGGCCGGGGTTTCGAAACCGCCGCCGCAAAGCACGCCCGCACTTTGGGCCATGCTTTTTACAAACGCTTTGCTTTCAATAGGTTGTATTGAAACGTTTTTATGCGTAAAAGCTTTTTTGTTGTGTTTTGAAAATACATCCCATTGAATATCCTTAAATTCTGATAAACGCTTCAGCAGTCGCTTGTCATCATAAGCAGGCAGGTAAACGGTATAGTGACCTTTATTACCAATTTGCTGCTCACGCACCTGCTGGCGAATAACCGGGGTGAATATGTTTTTATCTAAAGCCTTAAAGTGAAAACCAAATTGGGCAGTAACCGGGGCATAGTTTTTCAAGATCAGCCGGCCTATCATATCTGTATCCTCCGGCTTCGGCGCTTTGTCATGCAATACTGCTGCCTGGTGGCTCAGGCCTATGCAGGGTTTGTTATTTAAATAACAGGCCCAGGCCGACACCGGCTCAAAATCATTGATCACCAGGTCATACTTTTCTATCGGCAGGTTTTTGATCTCTCTGATAAACTTTCTGAAACGCGATTTCATGAACGAGGCCCACAGATCAACCCCGCCCGACTTGCCGAAGACAAATCCAAAGCCGTGCAACTTATATTTTATCGGGAAGGGCAGGTTCAGATCGCCCTGGGTGCCGCTAACCAATACATCAACATCACACATCTTTTTCAGTAAGGGTACAATGTCCATCGACCGGCTAAGGTGCCCGTTGCCTGTTCCTTGTATGGCATACAAAATCTTCATGAGTTACAATAAACGATTTTTTGAATTGAAAGGGTTGTAAATAAATAAAGAGAGCTAAATTGCCCTCTTTACTATTAACTGATCTTATTAGTTCAATGAAAAAAGAACGATTGGTTAGTATATCATCTGAATAACGATACAAAAGTAAACCTGCTGTGTTAAGTGTTGATTAACTTAATGTTAGTTGTGTGCTTAGTTAATGTTGAATGCTTTGGTACGGCTGTTGCGTAGCTTACACTAGGTTGTAAGCGGTTGGCCTGTTAATCATATAAATGCTTTAACCCGATAGCTGTGCATACAAAACCAAACAAAATGAAACTAAAATTAATCATATTTTTTATCCTGACTTTTACCACCCGTATAGTTATTGCGCAAGGCGCCTGGACTTTTAAAACCGAAAGCAGCGGCATAAAAGTTTATGTCGACAATAAGTCGGCGATGAAAGTTAAACCGATAAAAGTAGAGAGCAGTATCAACGCTACGCCCACGCAAATTGCTGCTGTATTGTTGGATGTTGAAAACTATCCCGACTGGGTATACAAAATCAAATCAACGTCGCTGGTAAAGCAAACATCAGCAACCGACCTGTTTTACTATGCCGAAATTAATATGCCCTGGCCGGCGCAAAACCGCGATTTTGCTGCGCATATTACCGTAACTCAAAACCCGGAAACCAAAGTAATAACGATCGACGCGCCGTCAGTAGCCGATCTGGTGCCCGAAAAGGAAGACCTTACCCGGGTGAAGAGATCTCACGGCAAATGGATACTTATACCCGATGGCAACAATAAAACCAAAGTAACCTACTATTTCACGCTCGAACCGGATGGCGGTGCTCCGGCCTGGATCATTAATCTTTTTATAACTGACGGGCCAATGCAAAGCTTTAAAAAGCTGAAAGTGCAAGTGCAAAAGCCGGCTTATCGCAATGCTGCAAACTTATTTAGATAGGCGCCTGACATAATTAATTTCTGTCATGCCGAAATAAATTCGGGATGACAGGCGTTTCAAATTCCTTTGCAAACATCTGCAACATCTTCATTACGCAATCGATGCCGTGTTTTTGGTTTCGTTAATCAGGCCGGATATGTTAGCTTAGCAGGTAATAAACCAATTGCTGTTAAATTATGAAGAAATTTTACATAGCCTGCCTGGGGTTATTTATTTCGCTTAACTCGTTCGCGCAATCAACCATCATTAAATATTTATCGGGTACAGATAAGGATCATACCGTACAGTGGGATTTCTTTTGTACCGATGGCCGTAACAGCGGCAAATGGACAAAAATAGCCGTACCGTCATGCTGGGAACTGCAGGGCTTTGGTGCCTATAATTACGGCGGCGACAAAAACAAGGCACATGAGCAGGGCCAATATAAACACCAGTTTACCGCAGGTGCATGGGCCGGCAAGCGGGTATTTATAGTTTTTGAAGGATCAATGACCGATACCAAAGTGATGGTAAACGGCCGGCAGGCCGGTCCGGTACACCAGGGCAGTTTTTACCGGTTTAAGTATGATATAACTGACCTGGTAAAATTTAATGCCCAAAATTTACTGGAGGTTACGGTTGATAAAATGTCGGCAGAAAAATCAGTAAACGCCGCCGAGCGCGACCGGAGTGATTTCTGGGTTTTTGGCGGGATCTATCGTCCGGTTTATTTAGAAATTGTACCCGATACTTATATCGACCATGCAGCCATCAATGCCAGGGCCGACGGCTCTTTTTCTCTGGATGTCTATCCCCATAATTTACATGGCGACGAAACCATACAAGCACAAGTGCAAAAAACAAACGGCGAGAATGTCGGCAAACCGATGATGGTGAAGGCTGATGCCTCTGCTGATCGTCTGGAATTGAAAGGCAATTTCAATAAGCCTGCTTTATGGAGCTCGGAGTTTCCTAATCTCTATCAGGTAATCGTCAGCATAAAAAATAAAAAGGGAGTTGGACATACCATCAAACAAAAATTTGGCTTTCGCACCGTTGAGCTGCGTCCGCAGGATGGCTTTTATGTTAACGGTGCCAAAACCATTTTGAAAGGTACTTGCCGCCACAGCTTTTGGCCGGAGACCGGCCGTACCTTAAGCTACAAACTGCAGGTGATGGATGTGAAGCTGATGAAGGAAATGAATAACAACGCCGTTCGCATGTCGCATTACCCGCCCGATCAGGATTTTCTGAATGTATGCGACTCGTTAGGAATTTATGTACTGGACGAACTGACAGGCTGGCAAGCTAAATATGACACTGTTGTGGGCCGTAAATTAGTTAAAGAAATGGTGGTGCGCGATGTCAATCATCCGTCGATTGTATTTTGGGATAATGGTAACGAGGGCGGCTTTAACTTCGCGTTGGATAATGACTATGCGCTGTATGACCCGCAAAAACGGGTGGTATTGCACCCGTGGTCTAATTTTAACAACCTGGACGCGCATCACTATCCCGACTATAATTACATCCTGAAAACTGCTAATACCGGCAAAGCTGTTTTTATGCCGACCGAATTTATGCATGGCCTGTATGATGGTGGCGCCGGAGCCGCGCTTGAAGATTTTTGGAATAAGATGCTCGAATATCCGCATACCGCAGGCGGCTTTATCTGGGCCTTTGTGGATGAGTCTGTCATCCGCACGGATAAAAATAATACTTACGATGGCACGGGTAACAGAGCTCCCGACGGTATCCTCGGTCCGCACCGCGAAAAGGAAGCGAGTTTTTATACGGTGAAAGAGATATGGTCGCCGGTTTATATTAAACCGCAGCCTATTGATAAATCGTTTAACGGTAAAATACCGGTAGAGAACCGCTATGTGTTTACCAAACTGAGCCAGTGCAAGTTTAAATGGAAACTGGTGAAATTACCATCGGCGCAAGCTAAAACAACACAGCCCGTTTCAACGCTGACCGGGTCGCCGTTACCATTGGAGCTGCAGCCGGGACAAAAAGGTACACTCAACCTGCATCTGCCTGCCAACTGGGCTGATAATGATGCCCTTTACCTGGCAGCTTACGGCCCGCACGGAGAAGAGTTGTGCACCTGGAGCTGGGCTATTAAATCGCCTCAGGCTATTATTAAAGCACCGGTTACCGCGAGCGGAGCTATTTCTCATACCGAACAAGGCAACGAACTGATCATTACCGCCGACGGCAAGAAATACTATTTCGATAAAAGTACCGGCTATATCGGGAAAGTATTAAAAGGCAATAAAACTATTTCTCTGTCGGGCGGCCCCGTGCTTGCCGGTGTCAGCACTGTGCTAAAAGATTTCTCGTACAAAACCGAAGGAAAACTGCTTACGGTTAGTGCCAGCTACACAGGCGATGCCTCCATGCAGGTAAAATGGACCTTCGCACCGGGCAAACCGGTTAAATTGGATTATACCTATACTCAAAGCGGCGATGTAGATTATATGGGTATCACGTTCAATTATCCCGAAGAAAGAGTTACCGGCATGAAATGGCTGGGCCGTGGCCCATACCGTACCTGGAAAAATCGCGTGCCGGGCCAGCAGTTCGGTGTATGGCATAAGGATTATAATAACACCATCACCGGCGAGAACTGGGACTATCCTGAATTTAAAGGCTATCATAGCGACCTGAACTGGGTGGTGCTTGAAAATAAAGAATCGCCGTTTACGATTTATACTGATAACAAGGACATGTACCTGCAAATGTACCGCCCGGCCCGCGAAATGGACGCACTGAAAAACAACAACGTTGAGCCGCCATTCCCTGACGGTAACATTGGTTTTCTGAATGCGGTTAGTGCCATAGGTACCAAGTTTCAGTCGGCCAAACAAATGGGCCCTCAAAGCCAGAAAACGCATGCCGATGGTACGCCCGTAAGTAATACGCTTTGGTTTGAATTTTAGGGATATTTCGCCCCCCTGTTTTAACGACATTTAAGTTTGTCATTTCGAACGTAGTGAGAAATCTATGTATTGTTATTTGCGATTGGTAGCATGTGTATAGAGTCTCCCTATGGCAGGAAATGACATTGTGGTTAATCCATAGTACAATCCATTATTTTTATTTTTTCCTATCAGATTTGTAATTATCTTGCATTATCTCACGCTAACAACAAAACAATTAAAATGACCACTGAGCAAGATGAGTATATCTTAAAAGTAGAAGGACTGGGCGTAAACTACGGCAGTTTTGAAGCTGTGAAGGACGTCGGCTTTAAGGTATTGCAGGGAGAAATTTTCGGTTTGCTGGGCCCAAATGGTGCCGGTAAAACCAGTACGCTAAGCGCTATCGAGTGTCTGGTGAAATTTAAAAGCGGCAGCATTTTATTAAATGGATTTGATGTGCAGCAACAGCCATTGCAGGCAAAAGCCTCTATGGGCGTACAACTCCAGTCAACCAGTTTTCAGGCCGAGTTGAACGTCATCCAGATATTGCAGCTGTATTCTGGTATTTATGGCGTCCCGATGGATACAGAGCAGGTTAAAGCCCTGCTTAAAGAAATTAGCCTTGCCGATGCCGGTAAAAAGAAATTCAGTCAGTTATCAGGTGGCCAGCAACAACGTTTATCACTGGTTATTGCCACTATCCATAATCCTAAATTGGTATTGTTAGACGAGCCTACCACGGGCCTCGACCCGCAGTCGCGGCGCCAGTTATGGGAACGTATTGAGGCCATCAAAGCAAGGGGACATGCCGTGCTGTTAACCACACACTCAATGGAAGAGGCCGAAGCAGTGTGCGACAGGATTGCCATCGTCGATCATGGTAGGGTTATAGCCATAGACACCCCGCAGGCATTAGTCGACAAATATCGGGATGACCCCGAAGTAATTGCCGCTTCGCGCCGCGGAAAAATAACTTTAGAGGATGTATTTATTGGCCTTACCGGCAAAACTGTAAGAGCCTGATTGAACGTAAAATGGAAAATAACAATATCAATATACCCAGCACCCCAACGGTATTAGCCACTTTGTTCAAGGCCGATGTGGCAACGCAGATCAGTAACCGCCGTTCAGTAATTATCACATTGCTGGTGCCGATTATGATCCTGATATCGTGGAAAAATTTTGCTCAAAAAATTGGCGGCCCTTATGTGCTGTCTTCTGCCATAGATATTGGCCTGATATCTATCGGATTAATGGGTTATTCCCTGTCACTGGCGCGTGACCGTGATAAAGGCATTTTTCAACGCCTGCGGGTAGCCCCTGTTCCTACCTGGGCAATCATGTTCAGCCGTATCAGTATTCAGTTGCTGATGATCATGATCCTAAACCTGGTTATTTTTATGGTGGGGATGCAGGTAGATAAGGTAACATTGCCCGCATCGGGCTACATAGTAGCCTTTTTTTCAGCCTTTATAGGTGGTGCGGTATATTTAAGCCTTGGCCAGTTGATTGTAGGTTTGGTGAAAAATTTTGAAACCGTTAATGCCAGCGTACGCCTGGTTTATTTCCTTTTCATCATGATAGGTATGTTTGGCGAACTGGGGCTGCTTGGCGATTACATCAAAGACGCTATCCGTTGGACGCCCTATGGTTGTGTTAAAATTATGTTAGCCGCCAGCATGGAACCTGATAAATGGGACAAAGATGCTACCAGGGCGGTATTGTTGTCGTTGGGTTACATAGTTGTGTTTGCAGGTATTGGCATCAATAAGTTTAAATGGAGTACAAAGTAAGGGGCTACCGGGTACAAAAAGGATATCCTTTTCATAAAGAGCGCCTCATTACCTGCGTTATTAACCCGCCTGCTCTCCGCTATGTTTGATTAGCTTCCGTCTGGAGGCTTTTTGTGTTAAGGCGTTTCACTCTGGTGTTTCACCTCATTTGGTCAGAAAGCCATAAAAATGCGATAATGCCCTGATAAAAAGCGGTTTACATGGCTTTACCTGAAGTATTCGTACTGTTTCAAAGTGTTTCACTGTGTTTTTGTAAACTACTTATTTACAGATGTTTGCGTGTAAAAAGTGTTTCAAGTGTTCCAAAGTGTTTCACTTTTTAGTGAAACAGCACCATACTATTTTCCGAAAGGGACAAGGCCGTTTAACTGCCTGTACAATGGGTAATCGGGCAGGGGCTGGGCCGACTGATGGAAGTTCTTGCAATAATAAACCTGCAGATGCTCCTCAACCACACCGCCACGGATGATGGGGATGTCATCAAGTTCAGTAATGCTGTCGAAAAATGGCGTAGCATCCTTATAAATAGTTTCCTCATAGCCATGAGCTTCGCCAATAATCACGCAATCCTTACCCAATAAAGTCTTCGGGTCGACCAGGAAGGCCAGGTTGCGCGGGTCGCGGTTAAAGCAGATGATTTCCTTCTTGCCTTTCAATGCCCAGTCTACCTTACCGGCCAGCCACCAGCGGGTGCTTCCTGCAAATACCTTATCATTGGCAATCCAGCCTTGTTTTTCAAAACGGGTCATTACGTCGTCATAGTCAACACCCTGTATAGTGGGATCGATCTTGGCACCGCCCAGGCTTGCCACCCATTTTGGCCCATAACTTTGCCAGAAACCGGTAACCAGGTGCAGGCCCAGTACTGTAATGGTTATCACCGTAAAGGATATTGAAAAATTAAGCCAGCGGCGGGTAAAGCGTTTACGACGCTCATCGGCTCCGTTCAGGGCTTTGTCAATGGCAAAGCCCAAAGGGATGAACAGCATCATATAACCCGGTGCCTGCCAATGGAAATGGTATTGCAGATCGGCCCAGAGGGTAATAACAGTAAAGAATACGATAGGCAATACCGACATCCAGAAGTTAAAGCCATATTCCTGCTGTATGCGTTTTTTGTATGCTACGAACATTTGGCGAATGGTAGGGAACCAGATCCATGGCAGTAACCAAACCGCCTGCCCGGCAATGCTGCGGACAAACCAGTCGAAATGGATAGTAAAAGGTTCGTCGCGGGTGCCCGCTCGCGAGCCCTGCCAAACAAATGATACCCAGTTGTTTTTGTAATTCCACCATAAAACCGGCGTAGCCATTAAGATAGTGATCAGGATAGCCAGGTAAGGCCCGGGATGCGCCAGCCAATGACGTTGTTTTTTGTTAGTCAGAATAAATAAAAATACCGCTGCAAACAGAAACAGTACATGATATTTGCTCAAAGTAGCCAAACCCATACAAATGCCGATGATTACCCAAAGGCGGTAAACCTTGCCTTTGTCGGCTTTGGGGTCAAGCGGTTTCGCTTCGCCGATGCCGAGCACTTTTACAATGTACCAGGTGCTCAGCAGCCAAAAGAACATCAGCGGTGCATCCGGTTGATACCAGCAGGCTACGCCCACGGTAAACAGCGCGCTCAGGTTCATTACCACAACAGCCCAGAAACCCGCAGCCGCATTAAATAATTTACGACCCAATAGGAATAGCAGCCAGCTTGTACCTGCAAACATCAATACATCCGGAAAGCGAAGGCCGAAATTAGTTAATCCAAACAAACGGATACTTGCCCCACCCAGCCAAAAGAACAGGGGCGGCTGGTCAAAATAACTCCAATCTAAATGAATGGCACCGCGAAAATAATACGACTCGCCATTGCCCAAACCCGTGTACGCTGCAATCCATAACCGGGCAAAAAATGTGATTATAATAAGTGCCAGGGTATATTTAGCGGCGTTTTGTTCGGTTATTTTTTTCATGGATAGAGAACACAGGTTTTATTTGCAGTCGCCGCAAATCTCTGAAAAAAATATAAGTTATCCGCATAGGGTGTTGCGGTGAGTTATACCGTCTATTTTTTTATCCTGAATTTCCAGGCAAAATCAATACTCATAGTATGCTCATATTTAAATTTGTCGGGCAGGCTGGGGCGATAAAATGTAGGGCGATAAATTAAACCAGTATGAAAAAATTTACCTACCTGAAAATATACTGGAAAAATCAATCCAAAAGAATAATGGGTTTTGTCTGCAAATAGGCGTGCACTTGGGGGAATTGAATCCGTATAGCCCGACCGGTAACTTAAATGCCAATTGTTTGTTGCTGCCGCGATGCCATATCCAATACTTAAGCGTTTGATCTTGTAATTGTTGGATAGACTTATAAAACTGGATCGTAAATCCTGCCGTAAACCAAAATAATCTACCGGTGCAGGAAAAGGCACTATGGAGTTGTTAACCTTTGCAATATTTAAACTTAAAAACTGGTTTTGCGAATGATAATAATCAAGGCCGTATGAAATCCCAATAAATCCAATGTTTCTTTTCTGGGCTCTCCTTCGGGAGAAAAACTAAAATAATTTATATCGGGTGACGATACATGGACATATAGTTCGCCTTTTTTATGTGGAGGGTCATACGAAAGGTAAGATTTTAAGGGGTTTTTATCTTTATTGTGAGATACTTGATAGGCATGATAAAATTTTACGCTATCGTAATTATTCACATCTATCTTTGAGGGGTAAGCCCAGCTTTTTGGAATCCACATATCAACCAACATACCTAAACCGAAGTTAGCAGGCAGATTAAACCAAAAAGCGGTTGAAATATGGGGATAAAGTGTGATCTGTTTCTTCAGGCCTTCTTCAATAATTTGGAGATTGGCCACTTTGTTCTTCCTTTCAATGCGTACGCTTGCCTTATTGTTCAATGTTGACACAGTATCGTGCCGGTATACGACCTTAGCGGGATGCTGTGTATAAAAAACAATTCGCTGGCGTTTGCGATTTAATATCGTTGCACACGAAGAAAAAAAGAAAACAATTGTGATCAGGTATAAGGCTGGTTTCATATCAAAGTTAAGTGTCAACTTTTTCCCAACTTCACTATCTTAATTATTGCAACAATAGCGGCGGCAATAAAAAATACAGATCCTGTCCCGCTTAATAATATGCGCCAGGCAACATGGCTTTGTAAAGCCGATAAAAATGTGCAAACGGCATAAACAGCTACCGCCGCATTAATAAATGCCGACAATCTGAGCTGTTTTAGTTCGTTCTTTACCGGTGTCTCCATACCGGTAAATATAAAATTATTTACCGGCTTCTTCCAGTGCAGACATATCCATCTTGTCCATCTTCATCATGGCTTGCATTACGTTGCTGGCCTTTTGCGGGTCATTATTATGCAGGAGTTGCAGCAGGTTATAAGGTACTACCTGCCATGATAATCCAAATTTATCTTTTAGCCAGCCACAACGACTTTTTTGTCCGCCCTCAGCCAGCCGCTCCCAGTAGTAATCAATTTCGTCCTGGTTATTGCAGGTAATAAACATAGATATGGCTTCGGTAAATTTAAACATCGGCCCACCGTTTAGCGCCATGAATTTTTGGCCTTCCAGTTCGAAAGTCGCGGTCATAGTAGTGCCTTTTGGCCCCGGACCAGCATCGCCATATTGAACTTCGAATAATAAACGACTGTTTTTAAAAACAGATTGGTAAAACTTTATGGCTTCGTCCAGATTGTCGTCAAACCATAAAAATGGGGTGATCTTGCTCATAGTAGTAATGTTTTGTTGTAAGCAAATTTACTCTGTTGCCCCATGGCGGCTAGGGTGCAAATGAGACATTTTAAGGGCTGATTAAAGACAATAATTGTTAGATATGATAACCTTCCAACTGATCGCAGATCAGATTCAATATATTTTCTGAAACTACACCGGGATTTTGGCAAATGTGCAATACTTTATGGTTATCTGGTTCAAAGCTGCCGATGAATTGCCCTTCTTTAAAAACCTCATATTTACATTTATCACCTTCGTGGTGCATATAATCGCGAATCTCAAAATGCTGATTTTCTTTGCCGACAGCAACCGATATCTCAAATTTTTCCATAACTCAAAATAGTTTCTAATTAACAAACCATAAAGCCCTTTTTTTGTTGTACGGTTGGCTAATTATTAAAACCATTAAGGTAAAGCTTTTGTCTTTTAGTAAAAATGCAATTATATTGTGAGCCTTAAGATAAAAGATACCGACCCCCGACAAGTATGACCGACGACGTGCAGACCGACATTCAAGCTGTCGCGAATATTCCGTTAATAACTACTTTGTTAGATGTAGCATCACAAACTACAGGCATGCGCTTCGTTGCCATTGCCCGTGTAACTGACACGCAATGGGTGACTTGTGCCGTAAAAGATGAGATCAATTTTGGATTAAAACCTGGTGATGAACTGGAGTTGAATACTATGATTTGTAATGAGGTACGTCAATGTAAAAAGTTGGTAGTCATCGACAATGCAGATATAGATACTAATTATAAAAGCCATCCGGCGCCTGCCATGTATGGCTTTAAAAGTTATATATCGACACCAATTTTCAAACCTACCGGCGAATTTTTTGGCACACTGTCCGCTATTGACCCAGAACCCGCCAACCTAAATAACTCCCGGGTAATTGGCTTGTTTACGCTATTTGCCAATCTGATAGCCGGCCATTTTAACGCATTTGAAAGACAGAATAACTCGGATAATGAATTGATCAAAGAGCAAGAAATAACACGGCTGCAGCAAATTTATAATAAAGAACTTGCCACCGCCAACGAAAAGCTGGCAGCTACTCAACAGCGACAGGCAGAATTATTACAGCAACTAACCGGAGCTAATGCCAAATTACAACAGGCCATTGAAACGGGTAACATGGGCACGTGGAGCATTGATCCGGTAACTCAAAAAGTTACCCTGTCAGATTTTATCCGTAAGCTGATTGGGTTTCCGTTGGATGAGGAAATAACTGTCGAACAAACTATGTCGGTTATTGATCCCGCTTATCGGGTTGAGCTAGCCGGGGTATTGAATGATGCCCTCATCAATCATAAAGACAGCGATATCGAATACCCCATCACTAACCTGGTAACCGGCGAACGCAAATGGGTTCGATCAACCGGGAAGTTGCTTTTTGATAGTACCGGCAATGTTAGTGAATATTCGGGTATATTGCTGGATATAACTATTCGCAAGCGTAATGAAGATAAACAGGCTATGCTGGCAGCGATCATCGAATCGTCTGAAGACGCTATTGTCAGCAAAACGCTTGAAGGTATAATCACCAGCTGGAATAACTCGGCTGAGCGGATGTTTGGTTATAAGGAACAGGAAGTTATAGGTAAACATATATCGATCATTATTCCCGACGACCGCCTGCCCGAAGAAACCGTGATTATCAATAAAGTGAGCAATAACGAGCGAGTTGAGCATTTTGAGACTATGCGCCGTACCAAATGGGGTACTGAGATTCCGTTATCGTTAACTGTTTCGCCTATTCGTAATGAGCAGGGAAAGGTGATAGGTGCTTCAAAAATAGCCCGCGACATTAGCAGACAAAAAATAGCTGAAGAACGTTTACAAAATTATGCAGAGCATATGGAGATATTAAACTCCATTGGTCAAACCATATCTGCCGACCTGGACACTCAAAGCATACTACAAAAAGTAACTGATGCTACTACACAATTAACAGGTGCAGCATTTGGCGCTTTTTTTCATAACAAGGTCAATGAAAAGGGTGAATCTTATATGTTATACACTTTGTCGGGTGTGCCGCGCAGTGCTTTTGAAAGATTCCCGATGCCCAGAAACACCAATGTGTTTGGGCCCACTTTTAGAGGCGAAGGTATTGTAAGATCGGATGATATTACCAAAGATATCCGTTATGGGAAGAATGCCCCATATTATGGCATGCCTGAAGGACATTTACCTGTGGTTAGCTATCTGGCTGTGCCGGTAACCGCAAAAAACGGCGAAGTAATAGGTGGATTATTTTTTGGGCATCCTGAACCTGCGAAGTTTAAACAAGAACATGAGCAATTAATAGCCGGTATAGGTTCGCAAGCGTCAGTAGCACTTGAAAATGCGCGGTTATACCAGGAAATAACAACGCTTAATGCAAAAAAAGATGAATTTATTGGCTTGGCCAGTCATGAGTTAAAAACACCCGTTACCAGCATAAGCGGCTATCTGCAAATAATTGAGCGGGGTTTGCCTGATGGCGACCGGAGTAAAAGCTTCATTAATAAAACGTTAAAGCAGGTAAATAAATTAACCACGCTGATATCTGATCTGCTTGACGTATCAAAAATTCAAACTGGTAAACTGCCTTTAAGCTATGCTGAGTTTGATTTGGTAGCCGTTTTAGCCGATGTATCGGAAATGCTGCAGCAAAATAGCGTGAGGCATAAAATAGAGTTGAACTATAACAAAAAGCCTATTATAATAAAAGCCGACCAACAACGCGTAGAGCAGGTGGTGATTAACCTGGTCACCAATGCTATCAAATATTCGCCGGGCGCAGACAAGGTCATTATCAATGCAGGGGTAAGCGATAAAAAAGTTAAAGTATCTGTACGGGATTTTGGTATCGGTATAGCCGAAGATCAGCATAGTCGTATATTCTCCAGATTTTACCGGGTAGAGAACCTGGCATCCCACATGTCCGGGCTTGGTATTGGTTTATACATATCCTACGAGATCATAGAACGCCATCACGGTAAAATGTGGGTAGATAGCGAATTGGGCGTAGGGTCGACCTTTACTTTCGAACTACCAATAATATAAATATTAAAGGCGAATAACCCGGTCATTCGCCTTTTAATAACGTTATAGACGGCTATTTACAATTATGGGTTTTCAACCGTAACATCTTGTGCCAGAGTAGCGTCGTCAGGTGTTTTCTTCAGATCAACATCAAGTACATATAAAGCATCGGCATTGGCGTTAGGTCCGCCAGCTACTTTAATTTTACTTAGCAGATCAAGGGCCAGGGTTTCCTCTTCGGTTTGTTCTTTTACAAACCACTGCATGAAATTCCAGGTAGCCCAATCTTTCTCGGCCATACTCATCTCAACTATGCGGTATATTTTACCGGTATTTTCAACCTCCGATTGAAATACCTTCTCAAAGCAATCATACACGCTTACCGGATCGGGGCCTGGAGCCGGTATGGCGCTTACTACCACTTTACTTCCGCGTTTTAAAATATATTCCAGAAATTTCATCATGTGGTTGCGCTCTTCATTAGCGTGTCTGAATAAGAAGTTTGATATGCCATCATAACCTTTGTCGGCCGCCCATGAAGCATAAGACAGATAGATCTGAGCGTTATGCGCCTCGTTAGTCATTTGTTCATTTAAAGCCTGTGTCAGCGTAGGTGATAATCTATTGGTTTCCATGAAAATATAACCAATTGTCGTCCTAATAGTTTTGTCTCTCTTTTATTTTCTTCCTAATGCTTATCTTCATGGAAAAATTGAAATGCCAACTTTTTGTAATTAATATATTATAATAGAAAATCGATTCTTTGATCATGCGCAAACTTGCAATTGCCGTAATTTTTATCGCCTTTATAGGGGTAATAGGCTGTAAAAAAAGTAACAATAATAAGGGCAATAATCAAACCAATACCACTGCAAAAATTGATAGTATAGGGGTAACGACAGGCGCTGCCGAAGGTTTGAACTATACGGGGGCCAATACCAGTGACACGTATGCTACAACTGATTTCCCCACCACAATTTCAATTGTATTTACTCCTAACGGTGCCACAATAACGCCGGCGACAACCAGTGGCGTTGCTATAACCCAATCAGATGGTGACGTAACAGTTACTGCTACCGCCACCGGCGTAGCTTATACTGTTTCTGGTTCAACATCAAATGGCTCGCTTAAAATTTATAGCGACAAGAAATTTCTGGTTACTTTAAACGGTGTTGATTTGATCAACCTGGATGGCCCTGCCCTGAATATACAATCTAAGAAAAGAGCATTTATAGTTGTGGCAGACGGTACCACCAACAACCTTAGCGATGGAGCAACGTATGCTTCGTCAACAGAAGATCAAAAAGGAAGCATCTTTGCCGAGGGGCAGCTGGTATTTAGCGGAAACGGCACGCTAAAAGTTAGCGGTAATTATAAACACGGTATTTGTAGCGATGATTATATCCGGGTAGTTAGCGGTAATATCAACATACTTAAATCAAAAAGTGACGGCATACATGTTAACAATGCCTTTATTGCCGATGGTGGTAATATTACCATTAACTCCGGAACCGACGGCATTGAGGCCGAAGAAGGTAACGTGATTGTTAATAATGGTACCTTCAATATTACTTCGGTTGGTAAAGGTATCAGAACTTCATATGAAGGGACCGATGGCTCTATTGCACGTTATATCGTGATCAATGGCGGTAATATCAACGTTAAATCAACTGCCGATGAAGGTATATCAAGCAAAGGCAGTCTGACTATCAACAAAGGTAATATCAGCTCATCAGCCAGTGATGACGCTTTTAAGGCCGACTCTGCCATATATATTAACAGTGGCTACGTTTATGCATCAAGTACTGCAAATGATGGTATGGACTCAAACGGTAATTTCGATTTAAACGGAGGTACGGTTGTTGCTATCGGCTCGCCCGTAACCGAGTCTGGTATTGATTGCGACGATCGTCAGTTTAAAATTACCGGGGGGCAGTTAATCGCTACCGGTGGCAGCACTAGTGCAGTAAGCACCAGTTCGACAGTTAACTCGGTTATTTTGGGTACAGGCACTGCGCAACTTATTCATATTGAGTCTGCCAGTGGTGCCGAGGCTCTTACATTCCAGGCACCAGTGGCTTATGCAACACTGGTATTTGCCAGTGCTAAACTCAAATCAAACACCGTATATAATGTGTATACAGGCGGTAGCGTTGTTTCAGGCATTAGCTTTAAAGGGTTATTTACCGGTGGTACTTATACCAAAGGCACAAAGTTGGCCACAACGTTTACCACAAGCAGCGTGGTAACTAAAGTTGGTGGCATTATTACTACCAACTAATTTTATTATCAATTTATAATACAAAGAAGGGATGGCTTTAAGTCACCCTTTTTTGCTTCTGACGGTTGTGTTGAAAAAAGTATTAATAGCTGTATATTGCTACCTTAAATAACTGTCTTTATTGAAACGCATGAATAGGTTTTTACTTGCTGCTATACCTGTAAGTATGGCGCTTACTGCCGGCGCGCAACAACATCCGGCAATTACGGCACGAGATTATGCGCGGGCCGAAACTCGCCTCAGTTTTAATACTGAGCCATTGATACAACGTAATGGTATTCATCCCAACTGGCTGTCTGACGATCGTTTTTATTACCGCACACCAGCCGCTCAGGGTGGTGAATTTATCATTTACAATCCGGCTAAAGCAACTAAGGCTCGGGCTTTTGATCATCAAAAACTGGCGGCAGCTTTGTCGGCAGCTACGGGTAAGCAATATTCAGCCACCAATTTGCCTTTTAACACTATTAGTTTTAGTGATGATGGCAAAGGGTTGATTTTTCGTGTCGATGACAAACAATGGAAATTTGAAAATGGCCGGGTAGTGCCAGATGCCAGCGAGGTAACTACGACAAATGCACGCGGTCGTCGTGGCCGTACTATGGGCGGCAACCCCAACGAAGTCTTATCGCCTGATAAACAAAAAGCAGTTTTTATAAAAGACTTTAATTTGTGGGTGCGCGATGTTAAAACCGGACAGCAAACCCAATTAACTACTGACGGGATAAAAGACAATGGCTACGCCACCGATAATGCCGGTTGGGCGCAAAGCAACAGGCCGATTTTGGTTTGGTCGCCCGATTCGAAAAAGATAGCCACCTTTCAGCAAGATGAGCGCAAGGTGAACAATATGTACCTGGTAAGCACAAAAGTAGGTGCTCCAAAACTAACAGAATGGAAATATCCATTGCCCGGCGATAAAGAGATACCAATGCTTACCCGTGTTATTATTAATGTCGATAGTCCGAAAGTGCTCAAACTGCAATGCGCACCAGATCCGCACCGCTCAACGTTGAGCGATGACATTAAGGGTGGCGCAGGCTGGGCCGATGTTTATTGGAGTGATGACGCTGCCAAATTGGTCTTTGCCTCAACCAACCGCGACCATAAAGTGGAGAAAGTGCGTATGGCCGATGCGGAAACAGGCGCCGTTCGTGAGATATTTGACGAAACGTCGAAAACACAATTTGAATCGGGTTGGGATGATGTGAACTGGCGCTACCTCAGCAAGAGCAATGAGATATTATGGTTCTCTGAACGCGATAACTGGGGCCATCTTTATCTGTACGATGCCAACAACGGTAAACTGAAAAACCAGGTAACCAAAGGCGATTGGGTAGTGACCAATGTTGTTAAAGTAGATGAGAAAAATCGCGTGGTTTATTTTACTGCCGATGGCCTTGAAGCAGAGAATCCTTATTTTAGCCAGCTTTGTAAAATTGGATTAGATGGCAAGGGTTTTATGGTGCTTACTCCAGGTGCAGGTAATCATACCGCCAGTTTCTCGCCAAAAGGCAATTATATTGTTGACACATACTCAAAGCCTGATGTGCCGCCGGTAACCGTACTCCGTAACCTAAAAGGAAAACAATTATTGGAGTTGGAGAAGGTTAATATATCTAAACTCCAGGCTTCAGGCTGGAAAGCAACTGTGCCTTTCTCAGTTAAGGCTCATGACGGTAAAACTGACATTTACGGGCTGATGTGGGTGCCCGCTAATCTTGATCCTAACAAAAAATATCCAGTTATTGACTATATCTACCCGGGTCCGCAGGGCGGTAGCGTGGGTAGCTGGTCATTCTCTGCAGTACGTGGTGACAACAGCGCATTAGCCGAGCTTGGTTTTGTGGTTGTCGAAATTGAAGGAACCAGCAATCCGCTGCGCTCAAAAAGTTTTCATGATATGGCCTATGGCGACATGGCCCAAAATACCCTGGCCGATCAGATAACCGGTATCAAACAGCTCGCTGCTAAATATCCATATATTGACCTGGATAGGGTAGGTATCTGGGGGCATTCGGGCGGTGGTTTTGCCACGGCCGGAGCTATGTTCCGTTACCCGGATTTCTTTAAGGTGGGTATCGCCGAGTCAGGTAACCATGATAATCGTAACTACGAAGATAATTGGGGCGAGCGTTATAACGGCTTGCTTGAAAATGCAACTTATGATGAGCAGGCCAATCAAAATCTGGCTAAGAATTTAAAAGGTAAATTAATGTTAGCTCACGGGCTTATGGACGACAATGTGCCACCGCAAAATACCCTGCTGGTTGCCGAAGCATTAGAGAAAGCCAATAAAAGTTTTGACCTGGTGATTTTTCCTAACAGTCCGCACGGTTACGGGCAGTATTCATACTACATGATGCGCCGTCGCTGGGATTATTTTGTGAAGAACCTGCTGGGCGCCGAGCCTCCGGCTGATTATAAAATCGGCCCGAATAAATAAAATTAAAACTAATATTTAAGCGGATGGCGATGGTTATCCGCTTTTTTTGTTTAATAATGTTGGAATATTAAAAATATTAATCGTAATATTGCGATGTAATGGGAGCATCTAAAACGGAAATATTTTCTAAAGAGCAAAATGAGTTGGCAACTTTGCTTAAGGCCATAGCTCACCCCGCGCGTATTGCCATTTTGCAGCATATCATTATCGCCAACGCATGTATTTGCGGAGACTTGGTAGAAGAACTGGGGCTGGCACAGGCCACCATATCACAACATCTAAAAGAACTAAAAAATGCCGGTATCATACAAGGAACTATCGACGGGGTGAAAACCTGTTATTGTATCGACCCAAAAACATGGCTACGCTTACAGATGCAACTGGGCGGTTTTTTTAACGATTATAAGCCTGGAAGTACCTGCTGCTAAAAAAATTTAAACTCATTAATCGTAATATTACAATCAACATGGAAAATACTATTTTAACAGATTGGCAAACTTTTAAGCAAAAGTTGCTATCAAACAAAGACCTGACGCTGCAGTTTCAATATGCGCCCGGTAAATGGGTTGATGCATCTTATCACATTACAGAAATCAAACAGGCCCTAATAACCTCGGTAGATTGTGGTGGAAAAGTGAACAAATGGACTGAAATTATCATACAGCTCTGGGAGTCTCAGACAAATAATAGTCAGCAAGGTATGGAGGTTCAAAAAGCATTGTCTATTATCAATGTGGTGGAGAAATCATTGCCATTAAACCCGGCTGGTGTTGTCAAAATAGAGTTCGGCAATTCGCAATTTGATACGCGACAAATGTATCCTGCCGAATTTTTAGTTAGCGGTGATAATCTGATCGTTATTTTAAGTGCCGACCAAACCCAATGTAAAGCGATAGGCAGGGGCGATACTTGCGGCGATAATAGTAAGCCAAAAATTCAATTGGTGACATTAACAGATCAAAATAGTTGTTGCACTCCCGGATCAGGTTGCTGTTAAGATGGTAGCTCACATAAAAAGACATAAAAAGCCTTTAATCATTACTTCGTCAGTTATGTTGCTGCAATTTATTTTTGGCTGGGATGCTAAATTTTGCATCATAAATTTGATCTGGTTATTAGTTTGAAATCATTATGAAAAAAGTATTAGTACTATGTACAGGCAACAGCTGCCGCAGTCAGATAGCCGAAGGATATTTAAGACATTTTGCGGGTAATAGAGCCGAGATTTACAGCGCCGGTATAGAAACCCATGGCGTTAATCCGAAAGCCATTAAGATAATGAAAGAAGACGGCATAGATATTTCGAACCACACTTCAAATCATATTGACGAATACTCAAATATCGATTTCGACCTTGTGATAACTGTTTGCGATAATGCTAAAGAAAGTTGTCCATATTTTCCATCAACAGCCATTAAATTTCATCGAAACTTTCCAGATCCGGCTAAGGCAATCGGCAGTGAACAAGAGGTAATGGCTCAATTCGAAAAGGTCAGGGATATGATCAGGGAATATGCTAAAGATTTCGTGAATGCTAATCTTAAATAAAAATCCCAGGTATATTGTACCTGGGATTTTTATCAGCATAATTACTATTATGCTTTCAAAACTTGTTCAGCATAGTCGCGACATTTCTTAACCTCGGCAACAGCGTCTGACCCTTTAGGAATGTCGTATTCCAATTCAATAGTAACCGGAAACTTATATTTTCTATCTTTCACCACAAGCAGAATGTCTTTGAGTGGCGTATCGCCCTGGCCCCACGGTGCATTTGGCCCATCGTGATATTTGCGGTCTTTAAGGTGCATGCTCACAATGCGGTCATGATATTTTTCAATAAACGGAACCGGACTGCTGCTGGTGCCGGATGCGTAGTGGCCTGCATCCAGGTTAATGCAATTATATTTTGACTGGCTCAAAGCAGTATCCCATATAGTAGGCGTAGCCTGTGTATGGGCATGATAACCTATTTTCATTTTATGCGCAGCACCTAAATCGCCCAGGCGTTTAGTTTGTGCGGCATCGCCCAGCTCAACGGTAACGTGGCTCGCACCTAAAGCTTTGCCGGCATTAAAAGCGTAAATAATCTCCTCGTCTGTGTTATGCGGGTCTAATGCACTTGGTTTCCAGGCATAAATAGTCACGCCCGCATCATTAAACATTTTACGTATCTCTTTAAACTTATCCATAGATACAGTAGCGCGCCATTGGGCCACTGCCTTGTTATGGTCATCGCGCGATTGGCCTTGCTCACGTTTAGGGATACCTGCATAAGCTTCCGGAGCATCGCCCATTAGCTCAATAGCATTAATGTTGCAGGCCAGGCAGTATTTTAACAGATCATCAATTGATGAAGGCATGCTTCTGAATGAGTAAGTAATAACGCCTATCTGTACCCCGGCTATTACCGAGTTTGGTTTGGCATCGGCTCTTAAAATGCGGCCGGCTAATGATGCTTTCGATAAAAACATTAGTCCGGTAGCGGCAAGCGCACCAGTGCCCAAAAATCGGCGTCTGGATATTTCAGAGTTTTTCATAATCTTATATGGTTTGTTTGGTTTTGAAAAAGGTATAATCAAATTTAGAAATTTTTGGCGATCAGCATTAAGCTGTAGTAAAACTGTTACGATTTATTTTCCTGATATAAACTTTCGTGTAATGCCAATGTTGCAGAATTTATTTTGGATGTTTGGCTATAAATGGTAGAATTGCTTAGTAATTGCTGATATTATTTGTTAGCATTATAAACCAAATTAGCCTATAAACAATGTCAGCCAATCAGCATAAAAAAATAATTTCAGGGATTTTTATTGTTGCAGGTTTACTTGCAAGCATGAATGCCCAAGCTCAGATAAAACTCAGACCGGCCATCCCTAATACTGAAAAAACAACTTTCCAAACCGGTGGAACATGGAAGCCAACCACCGATCTGCGCGCCGATGTAGCCATTGTATACGGCGACGGCGGCAGGCCCGGACAATTTGAGCAGCGCGTAAAATCGTTTCGAGATCATGGTTACCAACTGGCTTTTATGACCGGCATGGCCTGGGGCGGTTATCAGGATTATTTTATAGGCCGATGGGATGGTAAACAGCATTTTGACGAAGGCCAGAAAATGATGAATGGCGACACTGTTTGGCATGGCCGAAACACACCCTACGTTGTGCCGACCATGAACTTTTTAAAGTATTACAAAGAACAGGTCATCAAAAAAGTTATCGACGCCGGGGTAGATGCCATTTACCTGGAAGAGCCCGAGTTTTGGGCAAAATCAGGCTATAGCGAAGCCTTTAAGCGCGAGTGGAAAGATTATTATGGTTTCGACTGGCGGCCGCAGCATGAGTCGGCAGAGAATACTTACTTGTCGAATAAGCTGAAGTATTATTTGTTTTACCGGGCTTTGAAGGAGTCGTTTACCTATGCCAAGGAGTATGGCAAAAGCAAGGGCATGAACGTGCGCTGTTATGTCCCCACGCACTCTTTAATTAACTATTCTATGTGGCAGATTGTGAGCCCCGAGGCAAGTCTGGCTTCGCTGGATTGTGTGGATGGCTACATTGTACAATCATGGACAGGCACTGCGCGCGAGCCTAACTATTTTAACGGTATTGCTAAAGAACGCTCGTTCGAGACGGCTTACCTGGAATATTGCTGTATGAAATCGATGACGGCACCAACCGGCCGCAAATTATTTTTTGAGAATGACCCGGTAGAGGATACCCGCCGCGATTGGAGTGATTATAAAAAGAATTACCAGACAACCTTTACAGCCGAACTGTTTTTTCCTGACATCAACAATTACGAGGTAATGCCCTGGCCTGACCGTATTTTTGACGGTAAATACTTTACCAGCCGCACCAGCAATGAGCGCGCGGGAATGCCTAAAAGTTATTCGACGCAGATGATGGTGATGATCAACTCGTTGAACGATATGCCGGTATCCACCAACAAAACTTCAGGCTCGCAAGGGGTGAGTGTACTAATGGCCAACTCGCTGATGTTTCAGCGCCTGCCAACGCACGACGACGGCAAAGCCTGGGCCGATCCATATTTCGCAAGCTTTTATGAGACCTCGGGTATGTTTAACCGGGTGCCGTCTGACAATAAATTAATGGACCCGCAACTGTCTGACTTTTTTGGTGAGGCGCTGCCCTTTCTGAAAAGAGGGGTTCCGGTTGATATCGTTCACATAGAAAACCTTGGATTTGAAAAAGCACTGAAAGATACCAAAGTGCTACTGATGTCGTACTCGAACATGAAACCGCCTACGGGACAGGCGCATGAACAATTGGCTAAATGGGTTAAAGATGGCGGTGTGATAGTTTACTCTGGCCGTGATGACGACGCATTCCAGAAAGTACAGGAATGGTGGAACAAAGGCAGCAAAAAATACAATTGCCCTGCCGATGACCTTTTCGATAAGCTTGGCATCGGTACAAACCCTAAAGCCGGAACTTACAGCGTAGACAAAGGCAAAGTGTGCATCATCCGCAGAGACCCTAAAGAATATGTAATGGAAAGCGACCGTGACGGCGAACTGCGCGACCATGTTGAGCCTTTGTACCAGCAAGCTACCGGTCAAAAAATTGAATACAAAAACAGTTTTTACCTGGCTCGCGGCCCGTATGATATTGTTTCAGTAATGGACGAGGGCGTTAATAATGATCCATACACAATTAAAGGGAATTTAATTGATTTATATGATCCGGCCTTACCTGTTGTGAGCGAAAAGCAAATAAAACCGGGCGAACAGGGGTACTTTTATAATGTCGATCGCGTCGCCAATAAACAAAAATCGCAGGTACTGGCTACAGCTGCGCGCATTTATGATGAAAAGGTGGGCAAGAGCAAATATGCATTTACGGCAATCAGCCCATTAAATACAATTAATGCCATGCGTATATTGACGCCCACGCAACCTAAGAAAGTTGTGGTTACAGATACAAAAGGTAAAGCTTTGGCTAATGTTAAGCAATCATGGGATGCAACGACCAAAACACAGTTTTTGAGTTTTGATAATAACCCGGATGGCGTTAAAGTGGCGTTATCATGGTAATTTAAAAGCCGGCTAACATAATTAATTAAGAGTTATTATTTCCTTTCGATTAGTGAGATTTGGAAGCCAGCGTTTATTTTAAAATATTTGAAGACGAATAAATCCACAAAAAATAAATCTATATGAATACCCAAAAGCGTAGCTTAATCTTTGTTTTGTTGCTGATGTTTGTTTCCGGCCTGGCTTCGGCGCAAACTAAATCTAACGGCCACTATTACAAAGAAATGAAGTCGTTACAGGCGGCTATTGAAAAGAATTTTCATGACTCAAAATCGGGCAACTACTTTGTAGAACTCGACCCGGCCAAACGCGAAAATAAAAACGGATATCTGCGCGAATACACTTATCTGTGGTCGTACTGCGCCCTGTATCAGGCTGCCAACGAAATTGAAAAGCTGGAGCCAAAAGCTAATCTGATGGCACCAATACTGAAACTGATGTATGAGTACTATAGTCCGGCACCGCCGAAGCCGGGCTTTACCGATTACATTATGAAACTGAAACCAGGCGAGCGTTATTATGACGATAACGAGTGGATAGGCATTACTGCTTTAGATGCTTACAGCCGCACCAAAAAGAAAGCCGACCTTGCATTGGGCAAAGCCATGTATGATTTCATCATGACCGGCCACGACCAGGTGCTGGGTGGTGGTATCTATTGGAAAGAAGGCGATCTGAGTTCAAAGAACACTTGCTCAAATGGCCCCGGTGCATTGGTGGCCCTGCAAATGTATGAAGCCACCAAGAACAAGGCGTATTTAGATACCGCAATTAAAATTATTGAATGGACGGACGCCAAACTGCAAACGCCTGAAAAATTATATTGGGATAACATCCGCACTAAAAATGGCAGCGTAAATAAGGGCATCCTGTCATACAACACAGGCACTCCGCTTGAAGCTTATGTTTATCTGTATGAGATCACCAAAGACAAAAAATATTTAGATGAAGCCAATACTATAGCCGATGCATCTTTGAACTTCTTCTACGGTGCTGAGAAATTCCGTGACGATTATTGGTTCAATGCGGTATTATTGAGGGGCTATCAGCATTTGCTGAAATTCAATAAAGACACCAAATACATCATGGGCTTTAAAAAAGCGCTGGACTATACTCTTTTGCACGAAAAAAATGAACAGGGCTTATTTGTCGGCCATAACGGTGTACGTAACCTGGTTGATCAGGGTGGTTTGCTGGAGATACTGGCACGCTATGCCTGGCTTGAGAAACAGTATGATTTGAGGGGGTAAATAAATTTAATATTTTGTCGATTTCGAAACGGAACAACCAAGTAATCGCACGCTGCAAGGTTCATGATTGCCACGAATTAAAAATGTCAAACTAAAGCCATCGAATAAGAGCGCAAATGTTGAATGCCGACTATGCTGCTCTTGTCCTTCGATGGCTTAATAAACCTAAACCAAAAAGATGAAAAAGATTCTAGCCGTCGTCTTATTATTAGTTTGTTCAGGCGCCTTTGCGCAAACCGGCGCGGTTATGACGCGTAAAACCATGACGGGAGCCGAGTATGCCGAATTTATGAAAAGGGTTCCTAAGATTACGGATACAAAAATTTACGACAGAGAAGGAAATATAGTTGATTCTGCCAAAGCGCGAGAATTGGTAAAAACCTTCGATTACCAAATAAATCAAACCATACCAAGCGGACAAACAGAATACAAGCATGTCCTGATGAAAGTAGATCATGCAATGGAAGCAAGAATGGATGCAAGTAGTAGATTGATGTTTCGCCCGTCAAGCCCTAAGCTTTGGGATGGTGTAATACTTGACCTGACCCCGTTGGCTAAACATACAGATATAAGCAAATTGGATGGTAAGGCAGTTGTGTTGTTATTTAGGAACAGGAACTATGGTTATATGTATAAGGGAATTAATGATGCCATTGCTAATTTTATTGATGGCAATAAATTTGAGGTTTTTGCAATTACCAATCTTGATTATGCCTCGGCCAAAGCCGCACAAAAAGCTGCTCCGATTTTAAATGCACGCTATGTCGTTGATGCGCAGGACCTAATAGATTTCTACGAAACAGGGGGAGATGCATTAATTGTAGTAACTAATGCGAAACATGAAATAACTTATGCCGCAAAGGGTGGGCCGGCAATGGTACCAAGAACGCTAAATAAACTGCTTAAAGAGTTATAGGCCTCGGTAACGATTGCATAAATATTTAGCTAACCGTAAGGTAATTATACAGTTTAAAGTGCTAATATCGCATTATGCAAGTTATCTGCATAAACCATTATATCCTTTAATATGAAAAAACTTTATAATTGCCTTGCGGTTATTTTTCTGCTGTTGGTTTCACTTACTAATGTATCTGCTGCCGACGCGCCTGTTTATAACGTCAAAAAGTATGGCGCCAAAGGCGATGGCAAACACCTGGACACCAAAGCTATAGACAAAGCTATCACCGAAGCCAACGCCGCCGGTGGCGGCACCGTTTATTTCCCTGCCGGGGATTATCTATCAGTTACCATCCACCTCAAAAGCAATATTAGTTTATATATTGATCAGGGGGCTAGCATTGTAGCCGCTACTCCCGGTGATGATGCTAAATACGACCTGCCTGAAAAGGGAGAAAACGAAGTATATCAAGACTATGGACACAGTCATTTCCATAATAGTTTGATTGTGGGCGAGAATTTACATGATATTTCAATTATGGGTCCGGGCCGCATTTGGGGTAAAGGTTTAGTGAAAGACGATAACAAGAAACCACAGGATGGTCTTGGCAATAAAACCGTTAGCTTAAAACTTTGCCGCAATGTGATCTTTAAGGATTTTACCATTGCTCATGGTGGCTGGTTCTGTTTTCTGCTGACGGCGGTTGATAATACCACTATAGACAATATAAAAATGGATACCAACCGCGATGGTATCGATCTGATCTCGAGCAAAAATGTGCATATATCTAACTGTACCGTTAACTCACCCGGCGATGATGGTATCGTTTTGAAATGCGATTACTCGCTAAACTATCCGCGCGCTTTGGAGAATGTAACGATTAACAATTGCAACGTATCGGGCTATAAAGAAGGTACTTTGCTGGATGGTACTTTTGTAAAGGATGGCAGGTCGCCAACGGGGCGTATTAAGTTAGGCACAGAGTCGAATGGTGGTTTTAAAAATATCACCATATCAAACTGTACTTTCGATTACTGCCGTGGACTTTGCCTGGAAACCGTGGATGGTGCTGCGTTAGAAGATATCACCATTACCAACATTACCATGCGCGATATTACGAATACGCCAATATTCGTTCGCCTTGGCGCGCGTCAACGCGCACCTGAGGGTTTTCAGTATAGCACGCTGCGCAGAGTGATTATCAGCAATGTGGTGGCTTACAACGTCGCTGCCAAACAGGCTGCATTGATAAGTGGTATACCAGGGCATGATATTGAGGATTTGACGCTGAGCAACATCCGCATTTATTTTAAAGGCGGAGGTACTAAAGAACAAATAGTTACCAAAGTGCCCGACCTGATTAAAAGCTACCCTGAGCCCGATCAATTTGGTGCTACGCCGTCATACGGTTTTTTTATCCGTAACGTAAAGGACTTAAAAATGAGCGATGTCGAAGTAAATTTCCTCAAAGATGACCAGCGCCCGGCCTTTGCTTTGGACAATGTCGACGGTGCCGATTTTGAGCATGTGCGTGCACAAAAAGTTGATGGTGCATCAACCTTTATGCTGAACACAGTGAAGAATTTTAAGGTATTCAACAGTGGTTTAGTGCCTGATACTAAGATATCAAACGTAGCCAGTAAGATGCTATAGATTTAGAGCGGGCTCAAATGAAACTCAGTATCCAATATGCGGGTCTCAAATTCGGTGATCGGATACTTGCTTTCGATTAATTTCAGTAGCATTTCAACAGCTATCTGACCCATTTCGAACGATTTTTGTTTGACATAGGATAGCGAAGGGTATAGCAAGTCTACTACGTCTGAATTGGCGAAACCGGCTATGGCTATTTCTTTGGGATTGAAATTAAGGCTTTTTAAAGCCCGCACACATGATATGCTGATCCGGTCACTGCTGATGAAGATAGCATCGGGTTTTTCGGGCATATGAAGCAAATCTTTTACCGCATCTTCAACCTCCTGGTAATCATTGCCGCCCTTATTACAATTACGGATTAACTCAGATCTGAATGGAATATGATTGTCGACCAAAGCTTTCATATAACCTGATAGCCGCTCATTGGTAATAGATAAATGCGGCGAGTTGGAAAGCAGGGCGATCTTATGTTTCCCGGCTTTAATCAGCGACTCAACCGCGTTATAAGCGCCTTTGAAATTATCTGATGTCACTTTAAAAGTATCGATCTCATCAATAATACGGTCAAAGAAAACGATCGGCAGGCCATCATCGTGCAAGGTTTTCAGGAAATTAAAGTCTGAAGTCTCTGCCGACACGGAGATGAGCAAACCATCAACCGACCGCTGTGCAAGGTGATGCACGTTGGCCCGCTCGCGCTCGGTCGAATCATGAGTTTGGGTAATAATGGTATGATAACCCCGCTCATAAGCAATGGATTCTATACCTGCAATCGCCTGCGAAAAAAAGCTATTGGCCAGTTTAGGCACCACAATGCCTATAGAGTAGCTACGCTTGTTTTTCAGGCTCAGCGCTATTGGGTTTGATTTGTAATTTACCTTTTCGGCATAGGCCACCACCAGTTTTTTGGTTTCCTCGCTTATTTCGTAGCCATCGCGCAGTGCACGTGACACCGTCGAAGGGGACAGGTGGAGTGCCAGGGCGATATCTTTTATGGTGGCAGGTTTGTACATTTTATTTAGCGAATACAATAATACGGCTAATTAAAATGAGAGCCATAAAAAATTGAAATCGGTAACGTTTGTATAAAATTTTAGTTATCAATTGGCATGATGTTACACATAATCAACTTAAACATGCCAAAATTGTGTAATATTTTAATGATAAAATATCATTTTTAACAGCTGAATGTGCTTTCTTTGCTATAACCAATTAAAAACCAACCATACTTAATTATGTCAAAAAACAAATACCTGTTCCCATTGATCCTGGTGACCTCGTTATTTTTTCTTTGGGCGTTTTTGCACAACATTAACTCCATTCTTATTCCGCACTTAAAAAAGGCATGCCAGTTAAGCGATACCCAGTCGTCTTTTATTGACTCGGCGGTTTATCTAGGCTATTTTTTAGTAGCTATACCGGCCGGTTTATTTGTTCATAAATACAGCTATAAGAAGGGCATCATTTTGGGGCTTGCGCTGTTCGGAGCAGGGGCATTGTTGTTTATTCCTGCAGCAAACGCACAAAGTTATACGTTCTTCCTGGTGGCGCTGTTTATCATAGCCAGCGGGGCCACATTTTTAGAAACGGTGGCCAATCCCTATGTTTCGGTTTTGGGAGACAAAAAGACGTCGGCACAGCGATTAAATTTTGCACAATCATTTAACGGTCTGGGAGCATGCGTCGCACCTATCATAGGTGGCCGTGTAATACTTTCTGGCATTGAACACACGCCCGATGAATTAAAACATATGTCGGTGGCACAGCTTTCCGCTTATCTGCAGTCAGAAGCCGACACGGTAAAATTGCCATATTTAGTTATCGGGATAGCTGTATTGATCCTGATATTACTTTTTGTATTCACCCGCATTCCTGATGTTAAAGAGGATGACAGTGCTGTTGAAAGCCATGCGCCGGGTACCGATTTTTCGGTAGCGGTATTAAAACACAAGCATTTGTCATGGGCAGTAGTAGCGCAATTTTTTTATGTTGGTGCACAGGTTGGCGTGGCCAGCTTTTTTATTCGTTACGCTAAATTTGTAGCCGATATAGCCGAAAAAGACGCCGCGTTTTTATGGGGTATGATAGCTATGGGAGGTTTTATGGTGGGCCGCTTTGCGGGTACCTTCTTTATGAAATTTATTGATCCAGCTAAACTGCTGAGCATATACTCGGCTATCAGCGTATTACTATTAGCCATCGGTTTAACAACGCATGGTACCGTGGCGTTATACGCAGTAATGGCGGTGCCATTTTTTATGTCCATCATGTTTCCCACTATATTTGCTTTGGGTATAAAAGGTTTGGGCGAAGAAACCAAGATTGCTTCATCATTCCTGGTAATGTCTATTATAGGCGGCGGTGTGGCGCCGTTATTTATGGGTTTGATATCAGACAAAACCGGTAGCATACAGATGGCTTATATCGTACCGTTGATCTGCTTCGCCATAGTATTGTATTATGGTATCAAGGGACATAAAGTAGTTAAAGCATAATATGGCCAGATATTGTTTAGCGCTTGATTTGAAGGATGACCCGCAACTGATTGCTGAGTACGAGAAATACCACGAGTCGATTTGGCCCGAAATACGGGAAAGCATTGTTACCGGAGGTATTACCGGTATGGAGATTTACCGCTGCTTTAATCGTCTGTTCATGATCATGGAGACCGATGCAAGTTTCAGTTTCGCGAAGAAAGGTGCTATGGACGCAGCTAATCCGAAAGTGCAGGAGTGGGAAGAGTTGATGTGGAAATACCAGCAGGCCCTGCCGGGCGCGAAGGCCGGCGAGAAGTGGGTATTGATGAATAAAATCTTCAATCTATAGAAATACAAATGTTTAGTTTAAAAGAAAAGTCAGCAGTAATAACGGGGGGAGGAAGCGGCATAGGGCGAGCCATATCTGTACTGTTTGCTGAAGCGGGAGCCACGGTACATATCATGGAGCTAAATGCCGATGCAGCAGCCGAGACAGTTAATGAGATTACCCAGGCGGGCGGCAAGGCCCTGGCTTACAGCTGCAATGTGAGCAATCAGCAGCAGGTATTGGATATTTATAACAAAATAGGTGTAATCGATATCCTCGTAAACAATGCCGGAATCGCCCATATCGGCGAAGCTACTACAACCAGCGAGGCCGATTTTGACCGCATAGTGAGCGTGAACATTAAGGGCGTTTATAATTCGCTTTTTGCGGCTATTCCACTGATGAAAAACAAAGGCAAAGGTGTTATTTTAAATATGGCATCAATAGCAGCTACCGTAGGTATAACCAGCCGTTTTGCCTATTCAATGAGTAAGGGCGCCGTGTATACAATGACACTATCTGTAGCGCGCGATTACCTGAATGACAACATCCGTTGCAATAGTATTTCACCGGCAAGAGTTCACACTCCTTTTGTGGACGGTTTTATCGCCAAAAATTATGCAGGCAAGGAGCAAGAAATATTCGAAAAATTATCCAAAAGTCAGCCAATAGGCCGCATGGGCAAGCCTGAAGAAGTTGCCGCATTGGCGCTATACCTGTGCAGCGACGAAGCAGGCTTTGTTACCGGTTGCGATTATCTGCTGGATGGTGGGTTTGTGAAATTGAATAATTAACAGGCCCCACCCAACCCTCCCCGGTAGGGAGGGCTTTAAAGAATTATTAATAAATAGCACAATAAAACAAAAGTCTCCTCTACCGGGGGAGATCTAGAGGGGCTGAAGCTTTATGAAACTAATACGATACGGCGCACAGGGTAAAGAGAAAACCGGTGTCATTATAAACAATGCTAAATTCGATACCTCAGCCTTCGGCGAGGATTATAACGAAGCTTTCTTTGAAAACGATGGATTAAACAGGCTTAAAAAGTTCCTGGCGGACAATGAAGGTAAATTACCCAAAGTTGCTGACAGCGAACGCTTAGGCAGCCCGGTGGCCAGACCATCAAAGATCCTTTGCATCGGTTTAAACTATGCCGACCACGCCAGGGAGACCAACGCTCAGGTACCTGCCGAGCCAGTTTTATTTATGAAATCGACTACCGCACTGGCTGGCCCGAATGATGATGTGGTCATCCCGCGCGATTCCGTGAAGACGGATTGGGAAGTTGAATTAGCAGTAGTGATCGGCAAAAAAGCGAGTTATGTAGAGGAGCCGGAAGCATTGAATTACGTTGCCGGATATGCTTTGCATAACGATGTTTCTGAACGCGAGTTTCAGATTGAACGTGGCGGCACCTGGGATAAAGGTAAGGGCTGCGATACCTTTGCACCGGTTGGTCCGTTTATGGCTACGCCGGATGAATTGGGTGATATCAATAACCTGCGCTTATGGCTAAAGGTTAACGGCGAGACCATGCAAAATGGCAATACCTCAAACTTCATCTTCAATGTGCCGTTTGTGATTGCTTATGTAAGTAAGTTCATGACCCTTTTACCTGGTGATATTATATCTACCGGAACGCCGGCTGGTGTGGGTCTGGGCTTTAATCCACCGGTATACCTGAAAGCCGGCGATGTAATGGAGTTGGGTATCGACGGCCTGGGTGAGTCGAGACAAGAAGTGAAAGCTTATGCAAAGAATTGATTCGCATCAACATTTTTGGAATTACGACCCGGTAGCTTACGCCTGGATCAACGACGATATGGAGATCATCCGTCAGGATTTCCTCCCGCATGATCTGGAGCCGATACTGCAAGAGTACGGCTTTCATGGCTGTATATCTGTGCAAGCCGACCAGTCGGAAACAGAGAACCATTTCTTGCTGGAGCAAGCCGTCAATAACGATTTTATAAAAGGTGTGGTTGGCTGGGTTGATTTTAAAGCCGAAAATATTGAGGAGCGATTGAATTACTATAAGCAGTTCGACAAAATGAAGGGCTTTCGCCACATTTTACAAGGAGAATCCGACCGTGCTTATATGCTTCAGGGCGATTTTAAACGGGGCATCGGCAAACTGAAACAGTTTGGCTATACCTATGATATTCTGATCTATACGGATCAGATTGCGTTTGCTAATGAGTTTGCCGCTGCGTTCCCTGATCAGCCTTTTGTGATCGATCATCTGGCGAAGCCGCAAATAAAACAACACGAAATAAACCAATGGGCTAAGGACATGAAAGCCGTAGCCAAAAATGAAAACGTAAACTGTAAATTATCTGGCATGGTAACTGAGGCCGACTGGAAAAACTGGAAACCCGAAGACTTTATGCCTTATATGGACATAGTTTTTGAAGCTTTTGGTGCCGACCGGGTAATGTATGGCTCTGACTGGCCGGTGTGTCGTGTAGCGGCGACTTACGGTGAGATGCTGGCAATACCAGAGGCTTATGTTTCTAAACTTTCTGCTGATGAACGGGATAAGTTTTGGGGTGGGAACGCGGTTAAGTTTTACGGGTTGTAAACCTATACTATCCTCTGTCATTTTCGAGCGATAGCAGAAATCTATACACGAGTTTCTTAACAGTGTACAGATCTCTCCCGTTGGTCAAGATTACAGATGTTGTTTATTGAGAGAAGAATCAATTATAAAAATCTAATATGGATCTGCAGTTAAAAAATAAAGTGGTAATAGTAACCGGCGGTGCAAAGGGCATTGGCGAGGGCATTGTGAACGTGCTGGCAAATGAGGGAGCCATCCCGGTGATAATTGGCCGCAAAGAGGCGGATAACTTGAAAGTGGTTGAAAGCCTTAAGGCACGGGGCGTTGAGAGTTTCCAGGTACAGGCAGAGTTAACCGATCCGGCGGAATGCGAAAAAGCGGTAAACGCCGTTATTGCCAAATTCGGACGCATTGAAGGACTGATAAACAATGCCGGTGTGAATGACGGTGTAGGCCTTGAAAAGGGCAATTATGACGACTTTGTACGCAGCTTACATCGCAACGTTACACATTACTACCTTATGGCTAAATTCGCGCTGCCTGAGTTGAAAAAATCAAAAGGCAACATTGTAAACATCGGCTCAAAAGTAGCAGAAACCGGCCAGGGAAACACCTCTGCGTATGCTGCCGCAAATGGCGGACGTAACGCTCTTACCCGCGAATGGGCCGTTGAATTATTACCGTATGGTATCCGCGTTAACGCAGTGATCGTAGCCGAGTGCTGGACGCCGCTTTATGAAGCTTACATCGCTACCATGGAAGACCCTGAGGCTAAATTAAAAGATATTGTGAAAAATATTCCGCTTGGTCACCGGATGACTACTGCTGAGGAAATTGCCAATATGGTGATTTTCCTTTTGTCAGAAGCATCAAGCCACACTACTGGTCAACTTATACATGTTGATGGTGGTTATACGCATCTGGATAGGGTGATTGAGTAGCTCCATAATTTGTTATTCTGCGTTTTAAAATCCGCAACCTCTGGAGGTGAAATGACATATTTTTATTCGATGTCATTCATTTAGATTAGCTTCAACAATAATAATCGATACTATTTTGTTGAAGCTAATCTAAAGGATATGACAAACTTCATGTCTAAACAGGTGTCACCCTAAGGCACTCGAACGGGGAGCGTTGGGATTACAAAGCGTTCATTTGGCCTTTGCCCTTATGTTTAACATAAAACCCGTTTAATAATTCCGATGTTTGAAGTTCTTAACTTCTAACCACTATGTAATGAGCCTGCAGCTCACCCCCACTTTGATATACGCCCAATCAATGATAGATTTGCAAATAACCAATTAGCAAACCTATGTTCAAATTCTTCGCCTGGTGCTTTGCACTATTAGTTACTTTTTTAAACACCGCAAATTCGCAGCCCAAACGCAATCAAGCAAATATTGACGTATGTGTTTACGGCGGAACCTCTGCCGGGGTAATAGCGGCTTATGCGGCGGCTAGGTTGGGCAAGAACGTAATACTCATTGAGCCGGGCAACCGCCTGGGCGGCCTTTCGAGCGGTGGGCTGGGTTTTACCGATATCGGCAATAAATACGTAGTAACCGGCCTCGCGCGTGATTTTTACCGCCGTGTAGGGCAGCACTATGGTAAATTTGAACAATGGACCTTTGAGCCAAAAGTCGCCGAATCGATTTTCCTGGACTATGTAAGGCGTGGTAATTTTAAGGTGATATATGAAAGCCGCCTGCACAAAGTCAATAAATCTGACAACCATATTGTCGGTATTGATTTAGAAAATTCATTGCATCCATCCGCCCAAATACAAACTATTAAGGCCAAACAATTTATTGATTGCAGTTATGAGGGCGATCTGATGGCGAAGGCCGGTGTTAGCTATACCACGGGCCGCGAGGCCAACTCAGTTTATAAGGAGACAGTGGATGGCGTACAACTGAAGGATCAGCATCAATTTCCCAATGGCGTCGATCCATATAAAATTTCGGGTAAGCCAGAAAGCGGTTTGCTTTGGGGTATCAGTGACGAAAAGCTGGCGCCAATTGGGAGCGGCGACAAAAAGATACAGGCTTATAATTTCAGATTGTGCCTGACTAATGATCCGGCGAATATGATAGAAATTACCCGTCCGCCTGGGTATGATTCAACGCATTATGAATTATTACTCCGATATCTGCAGGCTAAACCACCCAGAGACTGGAGCGCGTTCCTGAAACCCGATATGATGCCTAACCACAAGACAGACATTAACAATAATGGTCCGTTTAGTACAGATATGATAGGCATGAACTATGCTTACCCCGATGGCGATTATGCCACTCGTGCGGCTATCATCAAAGCGCATGAAGATTATACCAAAGGTTTTTTATACTTTATTGGCCATGATTCGCGAATGCCGGCTAAGCTACAGGCTCAAATGTTAAAGTGGGGTTATCCAAAAGATGAGTACCTCCGCTCCAGTCACTTTACCCCACAACTTTATGTCCGCGAAGCGCGGCGAATGCTGGGTGCTTATGTGATGACGGAGGCTAATTGCCTGCGCAAAGAGGTGGTCGACGACAAAATTGGCATGGGCGCCTACAATATGGACTCGCACAACGCCGAGCGACTGGTTGTGAACGGCATGGTTAAGAATGAAGGTGATGTGCAGCTGCGCGGTATTAACCCATACCCGATAGCGTATCGCTCTATCACTCCAAAAAATAATCAGTGTGGTAATTTGTTGGTGCCGGTGTGTTTGTCGGCCAGCCACATGGCCTATGGTTCCATTCGTATGGAGCCGGTGTTTATGGTGCTGGCTCAGTCGGCAGCCGTGGCGGCTTGCCAGGCCATTGATAAGAAAGTAGACGTGCAGCAAATAGATGTCAGGCAATTGCAATCAACACTGATTGACAACCCATTGGTGGACGGCAGTACACCGGAGATTTTAGTTGATAATGATGATACAGAAAATGTTGTTAAAACCGGGCAATGGAAACGTGAGACGGTGGGTGGCTACGGACCGTCTTTTTTCACCGATACCGCTAAAAGCACCGCCGCCGAGATCAAATTTATCCCGCAAATAAAAAAAACAGGCAATTATCATATTTATGTGTATTGTCCAAAAGTAGGGCATAGTACAAGCACTACCCAAGTGGAGATATCCGACGGACGAAACGTCGTCAATAAAACTATCGATAAAAATCAGGTTCAGGTAGTAGGTCAGACTTCTGGCGAATGGGTGTCGATGGGCAGCCAGCAATTTAATGTCGGCAAAAATGCTTATGTGGCTATATCCAATAAAAATGCAAATGGAGTGGTTGTTGCCGATGCGGTATTGTTGGTACCTGAAAGTCAATAATAATCACAGATCAGACTGGCAGATTTATTGTTATTAAAGTGATATGGACGATCTACAACGATTTATTAATGCACAGGAGCATGATTATGCTAATGCACTGGCCGAAATAAAGAGCGGCCGTAAACGCAACCATTGGATGTGGTATATATTTCCGCAGATACAGGGATTGGGCTTTAGTGAGATGTCAAAACGTTATGCTATAAAGAACCTTGATGAGGCCGAGGCGTATATTAAACATCCGTTGCTGGGGCAGCGCTTAATTGAGATTTGTACCGCTTTGCTTGATTTGAAAAGTAACAATGCTTATGAGGTATTAGGCACGCCGGATGACATGAAGCTGCGGTCGTCTATGACCTTGTTTGCTTCATTGCCTGATGCTTATCCGGTTTTTAAATCGGTGCTCGACAAATTTTTTGATGGTAAGATGGATAATGCTACTTTAAATTTATTGGGCGAGATTTAAAAAGTAGCAATAATTGGCCATATAAAAACCGGGAACGTACCACCATCCCCGGTTAAATGATTTAGAGTAAATGAAATTTACTCTAAATCGATACGAATTTAAGGTAATCAAAAGTAACTTGTATAGACGACTATATAAATGTTACAAGGCCGGCAATTGATACAACGGCAGGAGAGGCAACTATGCAGGGCTTCCTGGCGTATATTTTAAATTGCGTATTATAACCAATTACTGAAATCATATTACTATGAAAAAAACAATTATCTGCCTGGCTGTTCTGCTGTCACTTGGCGTTTTTACCGTAACCGCGCAGGACCTGACTATCCCTCAACCAAGTACCCCGCAAACTATTATACAGGGCTTTGGCCTGGGGCAGGTCACTTTAACCTATTCGCGCCCCAGTGTTAAGGGCCGTAAGATTTTTGGTTACATGGAACCTTACGGAAAAGTTTGGCGCACCGGGGCCAATTGGGCAACAACCATTAAATTTACTGATGATGTTACCATGGAGGGTAAATCTGTGGCAGCCGGCGAGTATGGCTTGTTTAGCATCCCCGGCCAAAAGGAATGGATTTTCATCCTCAATAAAACCTCTAAACAGTGGGGAGCCTATACCTATAAAGAAAGCGACGATGTGATACGTTTTACAGTGCCGGTTAAAACCACATCTGCCTTAACAGAAACCTTGACTTTTGATTTTGCAAACGCTACTCCAACCGACTGTTTTTTACAGTTAAACTGGGAGCATGTGCAAACCGGCCTGCATTTAAAAATTGATGTGGATACTAAAGTAATGGCCAATATAGACCGCGCTATGCAAAGCGATAAAAAGCCATACTATTCTGCGGCCATCTATTATTATAATAACAACAAAGATTTGAAAAAAGCGCTTGAATGGATGGAAGTACAGGACAAGGCGCAACCCAATTCTGATAATATTAAATATTGGATAGCACGTATCAAATTAAAAATGGGCGATAAAAAAGGTGCTATAGCCACAGCTACCGAGGGCCTGAATCTGGCTACAAAAGCCAATGATGTTGAATATGCCCGCATGAACAAGGAAGTACTTGCTGACGCAGCAAAATAATTAGTTTAGTTAGTTTTTAGTTATGCCACTCCCGGTACCGAGGGGCTTTTAAAAACATGTCAAGGGCTCTTCTTCGAAGAAAATTTTATTAAGGGTGTTTCACTTAGGTGTTTCAACTAATTCGGCTAAAAAAGCCGAAAAAATCATAAATAGCTTATTTGTAATTATTTACGTGGTGTTTCCTAAAGGATTGGTACTGTTTCAAAGTGTTTCACCTTCTTTTGTTAAGTATTTTATAATCAAATAGTTAGATGATAATACTGTTTCAAAGTGTTTCACTTGAAAAGTGAAACACTTTGAATGAAATTAATTTACAAATTCGGCAGTAAATAATATAATAGCAACAAGCTGCCCGCAATAACGCCTACAGTTAACACCAGCAACAAGCGCGATTTAGGGTAAAAGGCATGATTTAAGAGCTGTTTCTCGACACGTTGATAACGCAGATAACCAATCAGCGCTGTTAAAGCCCCGATAGCTACCAGGCACATACCAATAACGCCCGAGAAACCCCTTGCCGGTATGACAGTATGCCCCGCAACTGCCAGCGAAAGCTGCCTCACAAAAAGTGAGAACTTAACCACCACAAAGCCAAAGCCCATTAACGCGATGGCAGTTCTGATCCACGCCAGGAAAGTGCGCTCATTAGCCAGATGGTCACTGGCGCCAATTTTAATTTTAGGCCCTTGCTCCAAAGTTTAGTCCTTTTTCTCTTTTTGCTCTTTGGCAAAGTGCGCACGCGCTTGCTTAAGTCCGGTGGCAATGGCCTCTCCTTCGTTTCCGGTGGTTTTCAAAACTTCGTTGGCTATCTCAGTAGCCTTTTCACGAATGTGTTTAGGCTGGTTTTTATAGGATGGCGGATAATCGCCGTTATACCATGGCATAATACTGTTCCTTTCATTTTAATTCATTAACAATATTGGGGCCATAGGGTTTTATTGTAATATTATCTAAACAATGCTCTTAAGCCGCCTGTTATCTGACATATAGGGGGCATGAATTATGAGCAAGCAGGTAAGTGACTTTATAGTGCAACGCTTAGGCGAGTGGGGCATCAAACGTGTGTTTGGTTATCCCGGCGACGGCATTAACGGCGTAATGGGGGCTTTAGACCGGGCTAAAGAAGAAATGGAGTTTATACAAGTAGCGCACGAGGAAATAGCCGCATTTATGGCTTGTGCGCATGCTAAATTCACGGGCGAAGTAGGTGTCTGTATTGCAACTTCCGGGCCAGGCGCTATTCACTTACTCAATGGATTGTATGATGCCAAGCTCGATCATCAGCCGGTGGTGGCCATAGTTGGCCAGCAAGCCAGTACTTCGATGGGAAGTAACTATCAGCAGGAAGTTGATCTGCTTTCGCTTTTCAAAGACGTGGCGGGCGAGTATGTACAGATGCTTACCGACCCTGCACAGGCTCGTCAACTGGTTGACCGAGCTGTGCGGATTGCTAAAGCACAACGTACAGTAACCTGTATTATCCTGCCCAATAATTTACAGGAGATGGATGCCGTGGAAGCGCCGCCAAAAAAACACGGTAGCGTTTTTACCGGTGTAGGCCATGCCGTGGAAACCCCCGTACCGCCAACAACTGAATTACAAAAAGCTGCCGATGTACTTAATTCAGGGAAAAAGGTGGCCATACTCATCGGTGCCGGCGCTATTGGTGCATCTGAAGAAGTGCAGCAGATAACAGAATTGCTGGGAGCGGGTGTTGCCAAAGCGCTGCTGGGCCGTGCTGCATTGCCAGATGATCTACCTTACGTTACCGGCGCCATAGGTCTGTTGGGCACCAAACCCAGTTGGGATTTGATGACCGAATGTGATACACTGTTAATGATTGGCAGCAGTTTTCCTTATTCAGAGTTTCTACCCGATGAGGGACAGGCGCGCGGTGTACAAATAGATATCGATAGCCGTATGCTGAGCTTGCGGTACCCAATGGAGGTAAACCTGGCAGGTGATAGTAAAGCGACATTGAAAGCATTAATTCCACTGATAAAAAGGAAAACAGACCGATCATGGCAGGACAAGATAAAAGCTAGTGTTGCAGAATGGTGGAACATTGTCGGGGAAAAATCAATGAAAGAAGCCAACCCGATCAATCCGCAACGGGTTTTTTGGGAATTGTCACCTAAACTCCCGGATAACTGTATTATTACTGCCGATTCCGGCTCATCTGCCAGTTGGTTTGCAAGGAACATTAAGATTCGTGAAGGTATGAAAGCTTCATTGTCAGGTACACTGGCAACAATGTGTCCGGCCATACCTTATTCGGTTGCGGCTAAGTTTGCCTATCCCGATAGGATACCCATTGCTTTGATTGGCGACGGAGCCATGCAGATGCTGGGTATTAACAGCATGATCACCATCGCCAAATTTTGGAAAACCTGGGCCGACCCCCGGATGGTGATCGTGGTACTTAACAATGGTGATCTGAACATGGTAACCTGGGAGCAACGTGTCACTTCTGGTAACCCTGAATTTGTGGGTTCGCAGGAATTACTGGATTTTCCTTATGCAGGTTATGCAGAAATGTTAGGTCTTAAAGGTATCAAAGTGGATCGCCCTGATGCAATTGAAGCCGCCCTTGATGCAGCTTTTTCTGCAGACCGCCCCGCTTTGGTAGAAGTAGTTGTTGATCCAAACGTACCTAACATTCCGCCGCATATTAGTTTCGAGCAAATGGTGAAATTTAGCAAAGCCATGCTAAAAGGCGACCCTCATGAACTGGGTGTAATTACCCAAACGTTTAAGGATGTTTTCGCCTGATAGTATTGATTTGACGTCAACCAGAAAACTGGCGTCATAAGCTGCTTTAACCAGGTTTACTTTTTTTTAATAGCGCTAATCTCGCCATTGCGTTCAATGTAGATATGGTCAATCTGATCTAAATCCTCAGTTGTTGTCTGGCGGCGGATACCCTGCATAACGTCTTCGCGGCAAATTTGGACGCGTTTCATGTTATCCTCTAAAAACGTGCCGTCCTGGTAAATTAATATTTTATTTCCCTCAATAAAACTACTAAAAGACGGATATCGTGCTATAAACCAAGCCAGGGCACGATGTATACCTACCACAATAAAACATGTAACCATGACGGGTAAAAACGGAGATGCACCCACAACAGCCCTACTTAAAACCGCACCCAAAAGTATTGAAATAATATTATCCACCGGTGTGCGTAATCCGAATGACCTGCGGCCCGAAACGCGGATCATGATCAGCGCCAGCAAAAAAATAACTACACCGCGACTACTCATCTGTAAAACACTCAGATTGGTGCCGCTACCAAAAATTTCATCAGCCGGAAACGTCATATGAAGCAATTGTTATTAGATTGTTAATTGGCATTATAACAATTTGCCATTGTATTTGTGTGCTGATGACAGGCTGCGTATCAAATTTTATTAACGACAAAACCCAACCAGATGGTTGGGTTTTGTCGTAATGATTTAGTATTAGGATTAGAACTTGTAAGCGATGGACAAGCGGTAACTGCGTGGTGCATCTGCCTGCCAGTAGTAAGCATTCAGGAAACTGTAATAAGACCCGCTATAAGTGTATTTATCAAGTATATTGAAAGCATTAACAGTTATGCGCATTTTACTGCCTTCCCAAAATAAACCGCCATCCATTTTGAAGTAATCAGGCAATCTTTCAAGGCCCACGCTCCAGGTGTCGGTTTGACGTCCCGCAAGATAAGTTCCGCCTAATGAAACGCCGGCACCTTTCAGTTCGCCGCTAAGTACTTTATAACTTAACCAGGCATTGGCAACGTGTTTAGAATAACCGGGCACCACATCACCTACGTTAATGGTATTGCCGGGAGATGAAGCAAGATCAGGATTTACCTTACTTACTTTTGAATCTGTAAAAGCATAATTAGCAGTTACATCAAGGCCTGGTAACAGTTCTCCACGCAGATCAAACTCCAATCCTTGAGATCGTTTTTGACCAAACACGATGCTGGTGTTTGAACCTGGGGCAGCATTCGGATCGGCAGTTAGCTCATTATTTCTTAATATTTGATACACAGACAAAGTGGTATTCCATTTACCATCGGCCCAGTCTTTTTTGATACCGAACTCGGTATTGTTACCTGTTAAGGGCTGTAAAGTACCGACGCTTACTTTACCTGCTTGTGGTAAAAACGTTTCATCATGCAGGCCATAAACCGATGTCTGGTCGTCTATTGAGGCACTTACACCTACACGCGGCGTAAAATGCTTAGCCGACTCGGGAGTGTTAAAGTCTGACATTTGTATCGAAGTATAACGGCCTGCCAGTGTTAACCGGATTTTATTATTCAGGAAACCGAGCTCATCCTGCACGTATAAACTTGAATAACGCGAGTTAATCAAACCAAATCCGGCAGCCGCGCGGGCCTCTAAGTTTAAGGTACGGTTAAATGTAGGGTAGCCGTTTGACGGATTATTTAAAGTAGGTATGCCAGACTCATATGGGTTAAAAGGAATTGCTTTGGTGTCCAACGATTTGGTTTGAGCATAATCGGCAACATACTTTTTGTCGGCCATGTCTATCCCGCCTAAAATTTTGTGTACAACTTTGCCGGTAGTTACCCTGCCATTCAAAAAGATCTGAGCTAACGACATGCTGCTTTCTGCCTCCCAAATGCCGGCGTTACGTACATATCTGCCATCAGCAAATACAGTGTCGGCCCACATTGAGGTACCTAATTGTGAATAGTTGTAGCGGGCTGCCTGCGCTGTTAATTTCCAGTTATCAGACAATTGATGCTGCAGGTTTATGGTAAAGCTATGGTCGTTGATAATGGTTGGAGGTAAGCCTGCCGGAGCTTGGGTAAAATCGCGGGGCAATACGCCGTACCCTTTAGGGCTAAATACGTAATATGAACCTACATCTGACATATGCGCACGTTGATAAATATACTCTGCGGTTAATTTGGTCTTATCATCAATTTGATATGAAATTACCGGTGCAATGGCATAACGGTCATTAAATTCATTAGGACGGAATGAGTCTTTATTTTGCGCAGCCAGGTTTAAACGATATAGAAGCTTTCCGTCTTTACTCAATTTACCATCAAGATCAAGTGTCGCACGGTTAAGGTTAAAGCTTCCTACGGTGTAGCTAAACTCACCTTTAGTTTCACCTGTAGGCTTTTTAGTTACTACATTATACAAACCGCTTGGGTCTCCGTTTGACAGCATAAAACCTGCAGGACCTTTCACAAATTCAATGTGGTCGACAAAGCTCATATCTTCAGTAAGTGGTCCCCAGTAAGAACTTACTACATTAAAACCATTGCGAAAAGCCTGGATTTGCGAACCGCGCATAGTAATATTAGTATACAGATCTCCCCAGTGTTCTAAACGTACGGCTCCGCTCACGTTACGGATAAGGCCATCGCTCATGCTGATGATCTGTTGTTCTTTAAGCGATTGAGCTGTTACCACCTGTATATTTTGCGGTACCTGCAACAACGGTTCCTGTAAGCGCAGCGATTGCGACGGATTATCCATTTTAACACTGTTGTTACGGGCGTTTACTAACACCTCACGCAATTGCGAAGTGCTGAGGTCTAACATAAAGTTGATAGCGGTGGTTTCGCCGGCTACTACTGTCACCTGTTTTTCCTGGGATACGATGTTAATTGCTGTTACACAAACGGTATAAGTACCCGGGTTAATGCGGCCAAGGTGATAATGTCCTTTGTCGGTAGTCGACGTACCATAAGAGGTACCCTTAAGTGCTACAGTAACATAAGCAACAGGACTACCATCAGTTGAGGTTACAACACCGCTCACGCTGCCGTGCTGTTGCGCATAGACAGCGGGAATGCAAATAAGTGTGAAAAGAATAAGTATAAGGTTTTTCATTTTAATTTTTAATTAGATTAATTCTAAACAAGCGCAAAGAAACATTAAAAACCTTATCGTACCAAATAATTTTGTGCAATTTTTTATAATTTATTTTATGATTGGATATCAATAATTTAGAGGATTCATAGCTTAATGATGTCTTTTCATCGCTATTTATCAATAATACTGTTGTAGCTTTAAAAACTCATTTATATCAGTATAAGATGTTCGAGACGCCAGAACAATTAAGCAGCTTGCTTGGAAAATTGAAAGCTAAATCGCTTTTATTTAAAGATGTTATCGAGTTTATTGAAGTTCGCTACCAGCATCAGCCAACTGCTTTCAAAAATGGCGACGCCATTAACGAATCGACACAAAACCAAGGTAGTGCCAGAGTCTTTGCTTTTGCACAGCTAAATAACTTGAGTGCAGCAGATACACTTCTTCTGTTTGCAGAACATTACCAATCGGTATTAGATAATCCCGGCGGAACAGATCACCAGAATATCAGACAATTTATGGCCCACGGCTGGTCAGGGATAGCTTTTGAAAAACAAGCCCTTATAGCAAAATAGCATATTTATGCTTGCGATCGTCACTCCGTTCCACAGAATGTGTTGCCTTTTTGGTGCGTATTGTTCTAATTAGCTATACCGAGCCAAATCGATATCGGCGCATGCAGAATAATAACTGCATCGGTCTGACCCTTGGGCTGTTTAATCTCCTTTATACATAGTTTTTCTGGTATACTTCCGTTAGTTGTAATAAAAGTTTATTTAAAAGTGAACTTACTGACCCTAGTCTGCGTAAAAGTGGACAACGATGATGATAGTGTTTAATTTGAAGCACGTGCCCATGTTGTCCTCGGATTCAATCATGTACCTGTAATTAATTTAATCGCCCCAAAAGACGATGAAGTTTTTTGTGACTATAGTTTTTACACAGTTGTCGGTAACAGAATTCCGGTATCTATTTTCTTGAATTTTTGAGGGTTTGATATGGGAAAATTTTTACGTGTTGTCGTTATAGTCTTACTGTTTGTTCTTCCGGCGAAGACATTTGCTACCGTTACTTTGACCGGAAGCTTATCTGCTTTTAGTACCACTTATGGGACGGCATCTGCATCCCAATCTTTTACGGTTTCGGCAAGTGGTGTAACAAATTCGACTTTTGTCGTTATAGCCCCGACTGGTTATGAAGTGAGTTTGGATAATTCAAACTTTAATGGTTTTCTGTCGATACCTGTTGTATCAGGAGCAGTGCCTACTACAACGGTTTATATTAGATTAGCAAAGACTGCAGATGCCGGCACCTATGCTGGGAGCGTGTTCGCTGCCGAAATATTTATAATCTTTCCTGTACAGTCTGCTACAATGAATATGCCGTCCGGTACAGTTAATCCTTATCCAATAACCATCAAAGCCAACGATGTCCACAAAACTTACGGTCAGACGTTAAGTGGCTCAGCCGGTTCGACAGCTTACACGATCACCTCAGGTACCTTACAAAACTCGGAAACCATGGGCAGCGTAACGATTGCTTATGGCGCAGGAGCAGCAGCCACAGCCGCAGCGGGGACATACACAGGTAGCGTGACACCAAGCGCAGCCACCGGCGGTACGTTTGATCCCAATAATTACGCAATTACCTACGCAACAGGCAACCTGATTGTAGATAAAGCAGCAATAACCATTACAGCCAATACTGTCCACAAAACCTATGGACAAACGCTCACTGGCGCAGCAGGCTCGACAGCTTATGCGATCACCAGCGGCTCACTAAAGAATTCAGAAACCATAGGCAGCATCACCATCGCATATGGCGCAGGAGCAGCGGCGACAGCAACAGCAGGGACCTACACCGGCAGCATCACGCCAAGCGCGGCCACGGGCGGAACGTTTAGTGCGAGTAATTATACCATTAGCTACGCAACCGGAGACCTGATCATAGACAAGGCAGCCATTACCATTACGGCCAATACTGTTCATAAAACCTACGGACAAACGCTGACTGGCGCAGCAGGCTCGACAGCCTACACCATCACCTCAGGTACCTTGCAAAACTCGGAAACGATAGGCAGCATCACGATTGCTTATGGCGCAGGAGCAGCTGCCACAGCAACAGCAGGGACCTACACCGGCAGCATCACGCCAAGCGCTGCCACGGGCGGAACGTTTAATGCCAGTAATTATACGATTAGCTACGCAACCGGAGACCTGATCATAGACAAAGCAGCAATTACCATTACGGCCAATACTGTCCATAAAACTTACGGCCAGGCGTTAA